>JAKBAV010000034.1 GCA_021826225.1 Pseudomonadota bacterium
ATGGTGGTGATTCCCGGCACGGATGGCGATATCGGCGTGCTGCCGGGGCATTCCAAGCTCATCACCGGCTTGCGCGGCGGGCTTGTGGATATTTACGAGCAGGGGAAAATCTCCAGCCGCTACTTCGTCTCCGGCGGGTTTGCCGAAGTGACTGAATCGCGCTGCGCGGTGCTGGCCGATGCCATCATCCCGCAGGAAGAGCTGGATGCGGCTACCGCGCAGACCCTCGTGGCCGAGGCGAAAGCCGGGTACGACGCGGTGGATCTGGCCGATAGCGATGCTTATCGTGAAGCCTCGGACAGGTTGATCTCGGCTCAGGCGATGCTGGACTCCGTCACCCCGCATCTGGGGTAGGGCGCGGTTGAGCCTTTGTGTAAAAAGCGCCCCACGGGGCGCTTTTTTTATACCCGCCATACCAGGGGGGCGCTGATCCTTTTAAATCTACGGGCCCGCCCTCATATATGTGGCATTCCACCCGTTTTGCCCCGGAGCGCGCCATGAGCATGATCGCCATCATCCATCATTCCGGCTACGGCCATACCCGCCGCATGGCCGAATTCGTGCAGAACGGCGTCACCAAGGCGGGCGCCACGCCGCATTTCCTGACCATCGACGCGAATGGCGATTTACCGGCGGAAGCCTGGGACATTCTGAACCGGGCCGATGGCATGCTGTTCGGCGCGCCGACCTATATGGGCGGGCCATCCTGGCAGTTTAAAAAATTTGCCGATGCCAGCAGCAAAATCTGGTTCGGCATGGGTTGGAGGGATAAATTCGCCGGTGGCTTCACCAACTCCGCCACCATGAATGGTGATAAATTCTCCACCATCACCTATTTCGTCACGCTGGCGATGCAGCACGGCATGGTCTGGATCGGCACTGGCATGATGCCCTCCAACACCAAATCCGCCACGCGCGAATCGCTCAACTATGTCGGCGGGTTCACCGGCGCGCTGGCGCAATCGCCGGCGGATGCGTCGGTGGCGGAAATGGTGAAGGGTGATCTGGACACCGCCGAGGCCTATGGCGAGCGGTTCGCCAAATTCGTCGCGGCGCGCGCGAAATAGTCAAACCTTCCGCAGAAACGCCTGCTTCAGCATGTAGCCGCCATGCTCCACCGCGTGGTCGCCGCCGCCCACCACGCGTATGCCCTTCAGCTTGGTCCCGAGCTTCAGCACGGTGGAGGAGCCCTTCACCTTCAAATCCTTGATCAGCACCACGGCATCGCCGCTGGCCAGGATATTGCCATTGGCGTCGCGCACCAGCTCCTCGTCCGCCGCTAGCTCGGCCGGCCATTCATGGCCGCATGTGTTGCACAGATAGTGGGTGCCCTGGAGCGAGACATCGTCCAGCGTGCATTGCGGGCAAGGGGGGAGCGGCGTTTCCATACCGCCGCCATGTACAACAAGCGGGTGCGTGGCGCCACTAGCCGGGTCGCCGCCGCCTCGTTACACTCCCCGCCAATGGTAGACTTGACGCCCTGTTCCTGCGGTTCCGGCCTTCGCCGCCTGCGCTGCTGCGCCCTGGATTTCGCCGTACTTTCGCCGCCCGAGGCGACCCAGGCGCTTTCCCCCTTGCTCGTCCAGGCCGAGGCGGCCCTTGCCGCCGGGGATAGTGCCACAGCCGAGAACCAGGCCCGACACCTGCTGGAACTGGCTCCGGGGCGCGAGGATGCGCTGCTGTTTCTCTACCGTATCTGCCGCCAGGCGCAGAAATCCGCCGCCGCCGAGGCGTTGATCCGCCGCGTGGTGGCGCTTAACCCGAATAATTTCTGGGCGACCAATGAGCTGACCCTGATGCTGCTCAACAAGGGCGCGCTGGCCGAGGCGGAAATGCATGCGCGCAACGCCATCCGCATCGCGCCGCAGAACGCGCAGGCGCATAATCTCATGGGGCTGGTGCTCACCGAGGCCAACCGGCCGCTGATCGGCGAATACCATTACCGCCGCGTGCTGGAACTGGCGGATGCCGAGGAGCCGATCACCCTGGCCAACCTTGCCTGGAACCTGAAAAACCAGGGCCGCATCGATGAGGCCCGCGCCCTCTATCAGCGCTCGCTGGCGTTGAAGCCGGATGTGCTGCAGACCGTGCTGGGCTATGCCCGGATGGAGGAGGCGGACCGCAAATTCGCCCGCGCCCTGGAGCTGCTGGACGAGGCGGAAAAGCTTCTGCCGGATCATCCCTCGGTGCAGCTTACCCGCGCCACCGTGCTCGCGCGCCAGAAGGACACCGCGGCGGCTCTGGCCATTCTGCATGAGCCCGAGGATGGCAGGGTGAAACTCGGCCCGTCCGAAATGTCCGAGAAGGGGCGGCTGCTCGACCAGATGGGCCGCCATGATGAGGCGTTCGCCTGCTTCCAGGCCGGCAAGATGCGCGCTTTGGAGATGGGTGCGCGCGGCTATATGGAGGAGGCGGCGGGCGAGCAGGCGGCGCGGCTGAAAGGCTTCTTCACGGAACGCCGGCTGAAAACCCTGCCCCGGGCCGAGCTGCGGGCGGGCATGCCGCAGCCGGTATTCATCGTCGGCTTCCCGCGCTCCGGCACCACGTTGATCGAGCAGACGCTGACCGTGCATCCACAGATTTCCGCCGGCGACGAGCTGCCCTATATCAATGACATCACGCAGATCATGCCGCGCCTGCTGGCCAGCCCGCTCGCCTACCCGGAGGCGCTCGCGGAATTATGGATGGGTGACCAGCGCGAGGGCCTGAACGAGCTGCGCGACTACTACCTCAACCGCGCCGCGAAGGCGGGAATCTTCAAGGAGGGTGCTGCGTTTTTCACCGATAAGATGCCGCTGAACGAGACGCATCTTGGCCTGATCTCGCTGCTGTTTCCGCAATCGCCGATCATCCATGTCATCCGTCACCCGTTGGATGTGCTGCTCTCGGTCTATTCCAACCATCTGACCCACGGGTTTTTCTGCGCGGCGCAGATCGAGACGATCGCGCGGCATTACAATCTGGTCGCGGATCTCATCCTGCATTACCGGGCCAATATGGCGCTGCGCTACCTGCCGGTGCGCTACGAGGATGTCGTGGTGGACCAGGAGAGCAATGTCCGCAAAATCCTGGACTTTATAGGCGTTGAATTCGACCCGCGCTGCCTCGCCTTCGAACGCAACACGCGCTACGCCCGCACCGCGAGCTATGCCCAGGTGACGGAAAAATTATATGACCGCTCGCGTTACCGCTACCGGCCCTATGTCAAACATCTCGAACCCGTGCTTGAAACCTTGCGGCCGGTGATCGAACTTCTGGGCTATGCCATCGACCGTCCGGATGCCGTGGCGGCGGAATAGAGGGAGCCGACAAATGTTCAAGCAGCCGTTTACCATCGCCGTGCTGATCAGCCTGGCCGGTGCCGTGCCGTTTCTGGTGCTCGCCGCCATCGTGCTGCTCGACCCGCTGGGCTCGCCCACCGCCATCGAGGTGCTGGTCTCCTATGGCGCGGTCATTCTCTCCTTTTTGGGCGCGGTGCATTGGGGTTTCGCCCTGCGTGATACGGCGCATCCGGTGAATGGCGAGAAGCTGCCGCCCGCGGTGCTGGGGGCTGAGCGGCAATTGCTGATCTTCGGCACCATCCCCGCCATCATCGGCTGGGCGGCGCTCTCGCTGATGCTCCATTTCAACGCCCCGGCACTGGCCTTGTTCGTGCTGCTGGCGGGATTTTTCATCACCATCGTGGTCGAGACCATCGGCCGCGGCCGTGGCGTGGTGGCGGGCAATTACCTGGCTCTGCGCTGGGGCGTTTCGGTCATCGTGCTGCTGGTACTCGTGGTCGTGCTGGCGGCGGTGCTGACCGGGATGCGCGTGGGCTAATCCGCTGCCACGGGGCTGAACCCGGCATCCTCTATGGCTCTGGCAAAATCCATCGGGTTGGCTGAGCGCACGGTGACATGTTTGGCGGCGAGATCGGCCGAGACCTCCGCCACGCTATCGAGGCGGTGGACCGCCTGGGTGATCGCGCGGACGCAGGCGTTGCAGGTCATGTCGGGGATGTTGAAGGTGACTGAGGCGGGGATGGGCATAGGGTAGATCTCCATGAGTGGGCTCTGGATAAGGGCTGCCATGGGAGTAAGGTCAAGCGGTCTTGACCTTGCCGTGGTGGAACGCCCATCTCGGTGGCATGGAGCAGATCATCACGCCCGGCCCGCCGATTGACCTCGCCATTACCGGCATGAGCTGCGCCTCCTGTGTCTCGCGGGTCGAGAAGGTGTTGCGCCGTGTGCCCGGGGTTGAGGCGGTTTCGGTCAACCTTGCCACCGAACAGGCGCATATAATCGCGGCACCGGGGGTTACGGTGGCGGTGCTCATCGCGGCGGTCGAGACGGGTGGCTACCATGCCAGCCTGCGCGCGGCGGCAAGGCCGCGTAATGACCGTGCGGAGGGCTGGACGCTCATCGCCGGATTCGTGCTGGGCGCGCCCGTGCTGGCCGCCATGGCGCTGCCGGTTCCGGTAATGGTGCAGCTCGTGCTGGCGAGCCTCATCCAGGCATGGCTCGGCGCGCGCTTCTATAAAGGCGGGTTCGCCGCCTTGCGGGCCGGCGGCGGCAACATGGATGTGCTGGTGGCGCTCGGTACCTCCGCCGCCTGGGGGCTCTCGGCCTGGGATGTCTGGGCCGGCGGGCCGCTTTATTTCGAATCCGCCGTCGCCATCATCCTGCTCGTGCGGCTCGGCAAGTTTCTGGAAGGCCGGGCGAAGCGCGAAGCCGCCTCGGCCATCGCCGCGCTGCACCAGCTGCGCCCGGCGCTGGCGCATCTGGCCGGCGGCGGGGACGTGCCGGCGGATCGGTTATTGCCGGGCCAGGAGATAGAGCTGCGCCCCGGCGAGCGCGTGCCGGCCGATGGCGAGATACTGGCAGGCGAGGGCAGCCTGGATGAAAGCCCCGTTACCGGCGAGGCCCTGCCCGTGCCGCGCGGGCCCGGCGCCGGGCTGCTGGCCGGTACGCTGAACCTCGACGCCGTGTTGCGCCTGCGTGTGACCTCGGCGCCCGGCGAGAATTTTCTCGATCGCATGGCCCGGCTCATCGAGGCGGCGCAGGCCGAAAAGCCGCGCGTGCAGCGACTTGCGGATAAAGTGTCGGCCTGGTTCGTGCCGGTGGTGCTGGTGCTGGCGCTGCTCACCTTCGCCTTCTGGCATTTTCATGGCGCGCCTCTGGCCGGTGCCATCATCAACGCCGTCTCGGTGCTGGTTATCGCCTGCCCCTGCGCGCTGGGCCTCGCCACCCCGGCCGCGATTCTGGCCGGGACCGGGGCCGGGGCGAAAAACGGCATATTATTCCGCAATGCCGATGCGCTGCAGGCCGCCGCGCATATTGATACATTGGTATTCGACAAGACGGGTACGTTGACCACAGGGGCGCCGCGAATCAAGGATGTGGTCGTGCTGGGCGCGCTGCCTGCTTCCCGGTTGCGCGCTATCGCGGCGGCGCTGGCGGCGTGTGATACCCACCCGCTGAGCACCGCCCTGCGCCTGCCCGGCGTGGCTCCGGCCGAGGCGTTTCAGGCACTGCCGGGCCAGGGCATACGCGGCGTGGTGGATGGCCACAGTTACGTGCTGGGTTCCGCCGCGCTGGTGCCGGGGGTGAGCGTGCCTGGCGATGGCGCCACCTGGTCCTGGTTGGCGGAGGCGGGCGGCGCGGCGCTGGCCGGTTTCGCCTTCAGTGATACCCTGCGCCCTGATGCGCGGGAGGCGGTGGCGCGGCTGCGGGCGCGCGGGCTGCATGTGCTGCTGCTTACCGGCGACCGCCGTGAGGCCGCCGAGGCGCTCGGGCTCGGCGCCGAGATCATCGCCGGCGCCAGCCCCGCCCGGAAGCTTGAGGTGATCCGGGAGCTGCGCGCCGCCGGCCGCCGCGTCGCCATGCTGGGAGATGGCATCAACGATGCCGCCGCCCTCGCCGCCGCCACGGTCGGCCTCGCCATGGGCTCGGGCGCGGATACCGCCATCGAGGCCGCCGATATCGCGCTGCTGCGCCCGGAGCCGATGCTGGCGGTGGCGGCACTCGACCTCGCGCGGAAAACCTGGGCGATACTCGTGCAGGGCCTGTTCTGGGCGATGATCTATAATCTTATCGGCATCCCGCTGGCGGCCTTTGGCCTGCTCAACCCGATGCTTGCCGGTGCCGCCATGGCGGCCTCCTCGCTTTGCGTTCTTGGCAACGCGCTGCGGCTGCGGCATTGGAGTTTTACATGACCCTGGTAACAATCGTCCAGGCCGCCGCCAGCAACGGCGTATCGGCTAAAATGATCCGGCATTACGAGAGCATCGGCCTCGGCGATGCCGAACCGGATCGCCCGTTTCCGGAGGCGCTGGACCATGCCGCGCCCGGCGCCGCGCATGATGCCTTGCCCGGCGCTGATTGCTGCAAACCTTGACTTTCCGGGCTGGTTTGCGGATACGGGGCGCGTTGAAGCTGGCGCAAGCTGCTTTGGGCGCGTTGAAACGCGCCATACCTCCAAACGAACGGGTCCCATTTTTGTCCGAGAATAGCCAAGCCGAAACCGCCGGAATACCGGATGAAGAAGAAAAGTTGAACCCGCAAACGGCGGAAGCCGCGCCGGGATTGGCCGCTGACGCGGAAACCGCAGCGGAAACCGAAAGCGAAGCTGAAGCTGACGCCCAAACCCAGGGCCTGGCCGAGGCTGATGTCGAGGCGGAAGAGCCTGTCGAGGAAGGGTTTTCGCCGCTCGGCCTGTCGGAGCCGATTCTGAAGGCCCTGTTCGAAAAAGGCTATCTGCGCCCCACCCCCATCCAGGCCCAGGCCATTCCCGCCGTGCTGATGGGCCAGGACGTGCTTGGCTGCGCCCAGACCGGCACCGGCAAGACCGCCAGTTTCACCCTGCCGATGCTGGATATTCTCTCCGGCTCGCGCTCGCGCGCGCGCATGCCGCGCTCGCTCATCCTGGAGCCGACCCGCGAGCTTGCTTTGCAGGTCGCGGAAAATTTCGTCCAGTATGGAAAATATCTGAAACTTAATCATGCGCTGCTGATCGGCGGCGAGAGCATGTCCGACCAGAAGGAGGTTCTCTCCAAGGGCGTGGACGTGCTGATCGCGACACCGGGCCGCCTGATCGACCTGTTCGAGCGCGGCGGGCTGCTGCTCACCGATTGCCGGGTGCTGGTGATCGACGAGGCCGACCGCATGCTGGATATGGGATTCATCCCCGATATCGAGCGTATCGTCGCCATGCTGCCGCGCAAGCGCCAGACGCTGTTTTTCTCGGCCACCATGGCGCCCGAGATTCGCCGCCTGGCCGATGCGTTTCTGAACAGCCCGCGCGAGATCACCGTCTCCAAACCCGCTTCCGTGGCCACCACCATCACCGCCGGGCTGGTGCTGGTGAATGAGCATGATAAGCGCGAGGCATTGCGCCGGCTCATCCGCTCGGAAGATGTGCAGAACGCGCTGATTTTCTGCAACCGCAAGCGCGATGTCGATGTGCTGCTGAAATCGCTGCTCAAGCATGGTTTTTCCGCCGGTGCGCTGCATGGCGATCTGGCGCAATCCGTGCGCTTCGCCACGCTGGAAAAATTCAAGGCGAATGAGTTGCGACTGCTGGTGTGCTCGGATGTCGCGGCGCGCGGTATCGATATTGGCGGGCTGAGCCATGTGTTCAATTTCGACGTGCCGCATCATTGCGAGGATTACGTCCACCGCATCGGCCGCACCGGGCGGGCTGGTAAAGAGGGCAGGGCGTTTACCATCGCCACGCCGGAAGACCGGCTGGCCGTGGAGGCGGTGGAGAAGTTGATCGCGGCACCCATCCCGCGCATTGAGGTTCCGGGCCTGGATGCCGTGGAATGGGCCGAAGCTGATGGCCGCCGTGGCCGTGGCCGTGGCGGGCGCGACCGTGGGGCGAAACCCGCCGCCCGGGCCAAGCCCGAGCCGCGTGCGCCCAAGACTGCCGAAACGGTGCATGAAGCCGTGCGCGAGCCCGCCCGGCCCGAACGCACGCCCAGGCCCGAAACTGCCCGGGAGCGCCCGCGCCGGGATGAAGCGCGCCGTGACGAACCGCGCCGCGAGCCGCGTGACTACCGCGACCGGGACCGCGACCGGGGCGATAGCGGCGGCACGGCGCGTGGCTTTGGCGGCGATATTCCCGCCTTCATGCTCATCCGCCGCCGTGGTTTGGTTCTGCCTCTCATTGAGGATGATGAGTCAGAGGCCCCGGACATCCATTCCGATGACGGTGCGCATACCGCCGCATAATTTTCGCGGTCGGAAGGTATCATCTGATGAGCCATTGCCAGCATTTCGGCATCTGCGGCGGTTGTGCCGTGGATACGCCGCAGGCCATCGACAAAGCCGCGCTTCTGCGCGGCGCGCTGCAACGCGCGGGCTATTTTGAGGCACCGCTCGCGCCGCTGGTGGCGATACCGCCCGGCACGCGGCGCCGCGCCGACCTCGCCGCCACGCGCAAGGGGACCGAAATCGCCCTGGGGCTGCACAAGGCGCGCGGCGCGGATGTGGTGGACATGCGCGAATGTGCTTTGCTGCGCCCTGAATTCATCCCCCTGCTGCCGCCCTTGCGCGCATTGCTGCGCAGCCTCACCGCGTTCCGGCGCGAGGGCTCGGTCGTCATCAACTGGCTCGATAACGGCCCCGATATTCTGCTCCGCCTCGATGCGGAATTTCTGTTGCCGGATCGCAAACGCATCATCGAATTCGCCAAGGCGCATCACGCCCCGCGTATTTCCATCGCCACGGGTGGCGAAGTCCCGGAGCCGGCGGTGATCCTCAATCCCCCGGTGCAGCTTTTCGGCGGCGTGGCGGTAAGCCCGCCTCCCGGCGGATTTTTACAGGCCAGCGCCGAGGGCGAGGCCGCCATTATTGCGGCGATTCGCGCCGGCCTGCCGAAGCTCAGCGCCAAGGCGCGGATCGTGGAACTGTTCGCCGGCTGCGGCACATTGACCTTTCCGCTGGCCGCCGGCGCGCGCGTTGAAGCCTATGAGGGCGATGAGGCCGCCGTTGCCGCCGCCGAAACAGCCATCCGTGCCGCCGGGCTATCCGGCCGCGTGACCTTCGCCCGGCGCGACCTGCACCGCCGCCCGCTGCAGCCCTCTGACATGGCCAAGGCCGCCGCCATCGTGCTCGACCCGCCTTATGCCGGTGCCGCCGCGCAGATGCGCTTCATCGTGGCCAGCAACGTGCCGCGCATCATCTATGTGAGCTGCAACCCCGAAGCTCTGGCGCATGATGCGGCACCGCTGTGCCGCGCCGGCTACCAGGTGCTGGCGGCCACGCCGATCGACCAGTTCCCTTATTCGGGGAATGTGGAGAGCGTGGTGGTGTTCGGCAAGTTGAAACAGACGCCGAAACATTGATCGGAGACGGCGGCTGGCGTTCAGCCCACCGGGAATAAGGCCGCGCCCTGATGTCTGAAGTATGACGCGACCCGCTCATCGCTGACCTGCTCCACCGTGGCGGGGCACCATTTCGGGCTGCGGTCCTTATCCACCACGGCGGCGCGTACGCCCTCATAGAATTCATCCGAGGCGAGCACGGCGGCACTGGCATCATATTCGCGTTGCAGGCATTCCTGCAACGATTTCGCGGCGCGCCCGGCGCGCAGCAGGCGCAGCGTCACCTTCATGCTGGTGGGGGATTTATGCGCCAGCACGCCGAGGGTTTTCTGGGCGAATTCGGTGGCGGCGGAAGCGTGCAGGGCGGCGATGACCTGCTCCACCGTATCGAAGGCGAAAGCGAGGTCGATATCCGTGCGATGCACGGCGAGCGGCGGGGTGACAGCCATGGTGAAGCCCTGGACGGCGCTGCGCACGGCCTCGATATCGGCGCGGGCCGGCAGCTCCGCGAGGCGGTCGATGAGGGTGGGGAGGTTTTTGCTCTCGACGAAATGGTCGGCGAGGCCGGTATAGATGGCATCGGCGCCGCCGAAACTCTCCCCGGTGAGGGCGAAATACGTGCCGAGCTGGCCGGGCGCCTGGCCGAGCAGCCAGGTGCCGCCGACATCGGGAAAGAAGCCGATGCCGGTTTCAGGCATGGCCATGCGGGTGCGCTCGGTAACCACGCGGATGGCGCCATGCGCCGAGATGCCGACGCCGCCGCCCATGGTGATGCCATCCATGAAGGCGATATAGGGTTTTTTATAGGCCGCGATATGCGCGTTCATGCGGTATTCCGCGCGGAAGAAGCGGGCGCCGAAATCATCGCCGCGATGGTCGTAAAGCGCGCGGATATCGCCGCCGGCGCACAGGCCACGTTCACCCTCGCCGGTGACGAGCACGGCGGCGATGGCGGGATCGGCTTCAAAATGGTTCAGTGCCGCCTGGAAATGCTCGATCATTTCCAGCGTGAGGGCGTTGATGGCTTTCGGGCGGTTGAGGCGGATGCGGCCCAGCGTGCCGGTGGTTTCAACCAGTATGTCGTTCGTCTCGCTCATGTTCTGCTCCTCTGCCGCCGGCGGGATGATAAAAAAGCGGCCTTTCCGCTGGAAAGACCGCTTTTCACTATGTCAGGACCAGGGGGCCTCAGGCCATCGTGGGGATAACGAAGCTGGCGCCGTCCTTGTTGGAGGACGGCCAGCGCGAGGTCACGGTTTTTGTTTTTGTATAGAAACGTATGGAATCCGGACCGTGCTGGTTCAGGTCGCCGAAGCCCGAGCCCTTCCAGCCGCCGAAAGTGTAGTAGGCGATGGGCACGGGGATGGGAACGTTGACGCCGACCATGCCGATCTGGACGCGGGCGGAGAAATCGCGCGCCGCGTCGCCGGACTGCGTGAAGATGGCGACGCCATTGCCATATTCATGATCGTTCACCAGCTTCAGCGCATCCTCGTAATGCGCCGCGCGGACGACCGCGAGCACCGGGCCGAAAATCTCTTCCTTGTAGATGCGCATGTCCGGGGTGACGTTGTCGAACAGCGTGCCGCCGATATAGAAACCGTCCTCATAGCCTTGCAGCTTGAAGCCGCGGCCATCGACCGCGAGGCTGGCGCCTTCCTTCACGCCGATATCGATGTAGTTGGCAACGCGGTTGACGGCGTCGCGGGTGACGAGCGGGCCGTAATCGGCGGAGCCATCCGTGGAGGGGCCGATTTTCAGGTTTTCCACGCGCGGGATCAGCTTCGCCATCAGGCGCTCGGCGGTGCCTTCACCCACCGGCACGGCGACCGAGAGGGCCATGCAGCGCTCCCCGGCGGAGCCGAAGGCGGCACCGATGATGCCATCCACGGCCTGGTCCATATCCGCGTCCGGCATGATGACGGCGTGGTTTTTGGCGCCGCCGAAGCACTGGCAGCGTTTGCCGGATTCCGCCGCGCGGGAATAGATGTACTGGGCGATCGGCGTGGAGCCGACGAAGCCGACGGCCTTGATGTCGGGGTCGTCGAGGATGGCATCGACCGAGACCTTGTCGCCGTTCACCACGTTCAGCACGCCGGGCGGCAGGCCGGCTTCGATGAAGATTTCGGCGATACGCATGGGCACTGAAGGGTCGCGCTCGGAGGGTTTCAGGATCATCGCATTGCCGCAGGCCAGGGCCGGGGCGAGCTTCCATAGCGGGATCATGGCCGGGAAGTTGAACGGCGTGATGCCGGCGACGACGCCGAGCGGCTGGCGCATGGAATACACGTCGATGCCGGTGCCGGCATTATCCGAGAACTCGCCCTTCAGCAGGTGCGGGATGCCGATGGCGAATTCCACCACTTCCAGGCCGCGCTGGATGTCGCCTTTGGCGTCCGGCACGGTCTTGCCGTGTTCGGAGGCGAGCAGCTCGGCCAGGCTGTCATATTCCTTGTGCAGCAGTTCGAGGAATTTCATCATCACGCGGGCGCGGCGCTGCGGGTTGGTGGCGCCCCATTTAACCTGGGCGGTCTTGGCATTTTCCACCGCGGCACGGAGCTCTTCAGGGCTCGCCAGCGCGACCTTGGCCTGCACGGCGCCGGTCGAGGGGTTGAAAACGTCGGAAAACCGGCCGGACGTGCCAGCAACGCGCTTGCCGCCGATAAAATGTCCAATCTCACGCATGTTGAGGCTCCTCCTGCAATACGGACGCCGTGTTGCACGAATTTACGCGCACTCATAGGCTCTAATTCCCAAATCCATTGTGCAAGATTTCACATGAGTCAAATTTTCAACTGGGACCTGTTGCAGTCCTTCCTCGCCGTGGCGCGTACCGGGCGGCTTACCGCGGCGGCGCGGCGGCTGGGGGTGGACCATTCCACGCTGAGCCGCCGCCTCGCGGTGCTGGAAGAGGCGCTGGGTGCCAATCTGTTCAACCGCGCGCTGTCTGGCTACAGCCTCACGCCGCAGGGCGAGGACCTGCTGGCGCGGGCCGAGGCGATGGAAAGTACCGCCCTGGCGATACAGTCGGATGTCGGGCAGGGGCGCAGCCAAGTCTCCGGAACCGTCAGAATCGGCACGCCGGACGGGTTCGGCACGGCGTTTCTGGCGCCGGTGATCCACGAGCTGACGGCGGCGCAGCCGGCCCTGCACATCGATCTGGTGGCGACACCATTCGGGTTTTCGCTGTCCAAGCGCGAGGCGGATATCGCGGTGAGCCTGGCGCGGCCGGCCGAGGGGCGGGTGCATGTGCGCAAGCTGACCGATTACCGGCTGGGGCTGTACGTGGCGCTGGCGGCACCCGCGGCGTGGCGGGGCGTGGCGAGGCTGGAGGATGCGGCCGGGCTGCCGTTCATCTCCTATATTGACGACCTGCTCTACACGCCGGAGCTGGACTACGCGCCGCCGGCCCTGCGAACCGTGGAGCCGCGGCTGCGCTCCTCGACGCTGCTGGTGCAGCACCAGGCCTGCGCCGCCGGGGCGGGGCTGTGCATCCTGCCCTGTTTTCTGGCGGACCCGGATGCCCGGCTGGTGCGGGTGCTGCCGGGGCTGGTCAACCTGACCCGCAGCTTCTGGATGATCGTGCATTCGGACATGCGCGATCTGGCGCGGATCCGCGTGACGGGGGATTTCATCGCGGACGCGGCGCACAAGGCGGCGGCGCGGTTCATGCCGGGGTGAGGATGACGAGCCGGTAGCCGGGATGCGCGGCGGGGGTGAGATTATGCTGGATGAAATGCAGTCTGCCGCGCGGGCCGTTGAATAGACGCGCCCCGCCCTCGCGGGCGAGCACCGTATGGGTGTTCCAGAACCGGGCGAAATCCGGGCTGGTCTGTGATAATGCGGCGACCAGCGCGCGCCGCGCCGGGGTGCCTGGCTCCCGCGCGGACTCAGCGCGGAACTCGGCAACCAGGCGTTGGGCGCGGGCGGGCCAGTCGGCGATGAAGGTCTGCGCGCTGGCATGGCCGAACACGTAGCGCAGCAGGTTGTTCTCACCGCTCTCCAGCCAGGGAGCGAACAGCGTGCGGGCGGCGGCATTCCAGGCGCTGCCATCATAGCAGGAATCGAGCAGGTAGGCGGGGCTGGTGATGGCGGCGGGCAAGGCCAGCAATTCGGGCGGCGCCTGGTCCGGCATGGGCTCATGCGGCGGGTGGGGGTCGAGCCGCGCGGCCAGGGCGAAAACATAGGCACGCTCGGCGGGGGTGAGGTGCAGGGCGGTGGCGAGGCGGGCGAGCGCATGTGGCGAGAGCGAGATGTCGCGCCCCTGCTCGGCCCAGACATACCAGGTGGTGCTGACGCCGCTTGCCGCGGCGACCTCCTCGCGGCGCAGGCCGGGGGTGCGGCGGCGGCCGGTGGCCAGAGCGGGCAAAGCCTCGCGGCGGGCGCGTAAGAATGCGCCAAGCTGGTGGCGCTGGGTGGGGCCGGGTTCCATGGTGGTATTTTATACTAGGATATATTCGCGGCTGACAGGGATTTTTGCGGCCGCCTAATCGTGGTGGGCAATCAGGAGAACAAAAATGAGTGAGACACAGCAGGATTACGCCGCGGCGCATTATGCGCCGCGCGCCGCCGGCTACGTAACCAGCGCGGTGCATGCGGCGGGGCCGGATCTGGACCAGATCGAGGCCCTGCTGGCGGGCATGGCCGGGGCGGCGGTGCTCGACCTTGGCTGCGGTGGCGGGCATGTGGCGTTCCGTGCCGCGCCGCATGTAGGCCGCGTGGTGGCGGTGGATGTAACGCCGGCCATGCTGGCGCAGGTGGCGGCCGAGGCGGCCGGGCGCGGCCTGGCCAATATTGAAACGCTGCGGGGTGCCGCCGAGGCGCTGCCATGCGCGGCGGCGGAATTCGATGGGGTGCTGTGCCGGTTCTCCGCGCATCACTGGAACGATCTGGAGGCGGGCCTGCGCGAGGTCAGGCGGGTGCTGAAGCCCGGCGGGCTGGGGGTGTTCATCGATACCGTGGCGCCGGCGCCACGCGTGCTGGATACGCATCTCCAGGCCATCGAGCTGCTCCGCGACCCTTCGCATGTGCGCAATTACACGGTGGCGGAATGGGTTGCGGCGCTGGGTGCGGCGGGCTTCACGCTGGAGGATTTCCGGCTCCGGCGGCTGCACATGGATTTCCCGGTATGGCTGGCGCGGACGCAAACGCCCCCGGCTCTGGCCGCCGCCATCCGCCAGCTGCAGCACAATGCGCCGGAGGCGGTGCGGCGCTATTTCGCCGTGGGTGAGGATGGCAGCTTCGCCATCGACTCCGCGACCTTTGTGCTGCGCGCGGGTTAGGGCCCCGGCGGTCAGCCCGCCGGGGCCGGTTCGAAGGCGATCGGCAGTTCCCGCAGGCCCCAGGCGGGCAGGAAGAGCCGCCATTGCCGCGGGCCCGCGAGGCGCGGGTTTTTCAGGCGCTGGGCGATCAGGTGCAGCCCCTCTTCGAGCTGCGCCCGCGCGATGAACATGCCGAGGCAGATATGCGCGCCGCGCCCGAAGGAGACATGGCGGTTGGTGTTCACCCGCTCGGGGTTGAACAGCATCGGATCGGGGAAGGCCGTGGGGTCGCGTCCGGCGAGAGGGGTTGCGAAGATGATCATCTGCCCCTTGGTGAAGAGTACGTCATCATACATGAACTCCTCGACCACCGTGCGGTAGAATGTCGCGATGGTGGAATGACGCAGCATCTCCTCCACCACCTGGGCGCAGAATGCCTTGTCCACGGCGCAGCGTTGCCACATTGCCGGGCGGTCCAGCATCATGTTCATCGTCAGGGTCAGCAGGTTTTTCGAGGTATCGTAGCCCGCGACGAGCAGCACCATGAGCATGAAACGAAGTTCCGTCTCGTCGAGCTGTCCGGCGGTTTTCGCGGCGATCAGCGCATCGAGCAGCCCGTCATCATGTGCGCCGGAGGCTTCGCGCGCCCGCACCAGCTCGCCGGTCCATTCCCACAGCGCGTCATGCCCGGCGAGGAAGGCCGGGATCATGGCGCGGTCCAGGGTGAGCGAGGCGATCTGCAGTTCCAGCGCGTGCTTGATGCCGGGGATGTTGCCGACCGGCACGCCGAGCAGCCCGCACATCACCGCGACGGGAAAATACGAGGCGAAATCGGCGAAGTCGAATGTCCCCCGGGGCGCCCATTCGTCGAGCAGGTGCGAGACCACGGCGCGCATCCGCGGCCGGGCGGTATTGGCGCTGCGCGGGGTGAACGCGCCCTGCACGCTGGCGCGCAGGCGCTGGTGCGTGGCGCCGGATTGCCCCACCATCATCTCGTTCATGAAGCGCGCCCAATGCGTGCCTTGCAGCCCGTAATATTCGACGATGCCGCCCAGCCCCGGCTGCAGTTTATCGTCCTGGGGGAGCAGCTCGGCATGGGCCTTGTAGCCATGTACGATATAGCCCGCCGAAAACCGCGCGAGCCAGGGGTGGTGCTGCCGCGCCGCCTCGACGAAGGGCATCGGATCGGCGCAGAAATCCGCCCGTTCGAGGGGGAGTTCCGGCAGGGTCATTTCGGTGATGGCTGGCATGGATGTTTTTTCTCCGTCGTGTTTTTGTCAGGCCCCTACGTCGCCGGCATCTGCCCCGCGCGCCGCCGCCATGCCGAGGCCGCGGCCAGCGCGGTCAGGGCCAGAAACGCCGCCATGCCCACCACCGCGCCGGCATAGGAGCCGGTGCGGGTGAAGACCAAGGCGACGGCCGGCACGCAGAGCACCGAGAAGGGTAGCACGGCGAGATTGGCCAGGCCGAAGGCGCGGCTGAAACTCTCGCGGCCGAAAATTTCCGAGAGTGCCAGGCCGAATACCGGGACCACCCCGGCGCCGGCGGTGCCGATCAAGACCATGAGGACGGCCAGCACGGCAAAGCCCGGATGCTCGAGCAGCGCGATCCAGCCGGCGGCCGAGCCGGCGGCCAGAATGACCATGGCCTGCACCGCGCCCAGCCGGTCCGCGATCCAGCCATAGGCGATGGTGCCGGGGATGGCTGAGAAGAAGTAGATCGAGAGCAGCGTGGCGCCGGCCGTCTGGGTCATGCCCCAGGAGCGCAGCATCGGCACCATATGCGCGCCGATCACGATCGAGGAGGTCGCGGAGGCGGCGAAGGCGATGAACAAGGCCCAGAAGCGTGGCGCGCGCGCCAATTGGGCCAGTGTGGCGATGCTCCGGTCGGATGGCGCATGCTCGTCATGGATGTCGCCCGCCGTGTCGCTGGCAGGCGGGCGGTCCTGGATAAACAGGCAGGCGATGACGCTGAGGCCGGAAAACGCCGCGAGCGTGAGATAGCTGGCGACCACGCCATGGCCCTGCAATACCCGCGATATGACGAGCGGCATCGCGCCGATGAGGGCAGGGGTGGTGACGATCCCCAGCGCGCGGCCGCGATTCACCGCGAACCAGCGCGTGACCAGTGTGCCGGGCATGATGACCGCGATGGCCATGCCCGGCCCGAGCAGCAGGGCGAAGGCCGCGAGATAAAGCGGATAGCTGGTGGTGAGGGCCAGCGTGGCATAGCCGGCGAGGGTGAGGATGGCGCCCGCGAGCATGATCAGCCGCAGCGAAAGCCTTGTCGCCAGTACCCCGGCTATGGGCGCGCACAGGGCCGTTGCGAGGTTGATGGCGGGGGCGCCGAGCGTGCTGAGTTCGCGGCTAACGCCGAGCCGCGCTTCCACCGGGCCGAGCAGGATGCTGAACGAGCCCCACATGCAGGCGATGGCGAGATTGTAATTGATGAAGGCGATCACCGCCATGCGCCTGGCATGCGGATGATTGCGCCCGGCCGGCGGGCCCTGTTCGGCGATCAGCATGGATATTCCCCCTTTTTGCCGCTCTTTTTGGCGGGCTGCTGGTTCCGGCGTCTGCGCCGCGGTACGGGCGCAGGCCGGAGCCTTATCACATATGTCAGCTTCACCATGGTGTAATCGGGGCTCATGGACAAGTCGATTATTATTCGTATATGCGACGTATGATCTATTAATCCGAACAGATCGGATTATCCGCATCGGCAAATAAAGGCGGGATGCTGCTCTTGGCGGCCGTGCCGGGCGGTGTAATCTGGATTGCAATGCAGGAGCGGGAGCGTTCCGAGGGAGAGTGGGCGTGGATACAGAAAATGGCATGCGGCAGGGGCTGGATGAAGCGGACAGTTTTCCGCAGCTCATCAGAGCCGCGGCCGCCGCTTACGGCGATGATATCGCCATTTCGCTGACGGCGGAGACCATACCGGACGATACGCTGAGCTTCGCGGCGCTGGACCGGCAATCGGCCCTGCTGGCGCGCGGGCTGCTGGCGCGCGGCGTGGGCAAGGGCACACGCATCGGCTTCATTTACGGCAACAGCCCGGCTTTTGCGCTGATGCTGGCGGCCATCACGCGGATCGGCGCCATCGCCATTCCCGTCAGCACGCTGCTGAAAGCCAACGAGCTGGTGCGGGTGCTGCGGCAGTCGGATATTGCCGGGCTTATCGTGCAACGGAAGCTGCTCGGCCATGATTATGTCGAGCGGCTATGCGCGGCGTTGCCGGCGCTGCGCGAGGGCGCGGCGCCGGCCCTGCGGTTGGCTGAAACGCCTTATCTGCGCTGGATCGTTTCCACCGGCGCGGTGCTGCCGCCCACGGTGCATGGCATGGATTACCTCACCGGCGCGGCGGATGAGGTGAGCGAGGCCTTGCTGCGCGAGGTCGAGAGCGAGGTCCACCCCACCGATCAGGCGATCGAGATTTATACCTCGGGCTCCATGGCGCTGCCGAAAGGTGTCAAGCATACGCATGGCGCCGTTCTGGCGCGCGCGCATTACCTCAAGAACATGGTGGCGACCGGGCGCGGCCGCCAGGTGCCGGCGCCGCTGCCGATGTTCTGGGTCGGTGGGTTGATGATGTATCTGCTGCCCAACTGGGTGGCTGGCGCCACCACCACCTGCACCGAGGGGACTTCGACCAGCAGCCGCTTCGCCATGGGCACGGTGATGGCGCCCGAGGATCTGCAGGCGATGCAGCAGATGTCGACGATCTGGGGGCTCGGCATGACCGAGACGCTGGGGCCCTACGCCCATGGCGACGAATTGCGCGACCCGCGCTACCCGCTCTGCGCGCCGATGGACCATATCGCCGAGCATTATGAGGTGCGCGTCGTGGATGAGCGCAACCAGCCCGTGGCGGAAGGCGAACGCGGCGAAATTCAGATCCGCGGCCAGGCCCTTACCCCTGGCCTGCACAAGCTTGAGAGGGCGGGTTATTTCACGCCGGATGGATTCTACCACACCGGCGATATGGGCATTAGGGAAGGCCGCCGCATCTTCTTCGTCGGGCGCGATGGCGACATGATCAAGACCGCCAGTTCCAACGTGTCGCCGGCCGAGGTCGAGATGGAGTTGCAGCAGCTGCCCGGCGTGCATTCCGCCTATGTCGTCGGCCTGCCGGATAAGGAGCGGGGCCAGCTTGTTGTGGCGGCACTGGTGCCGCGCGATGGCGCCACGCTGGATATCGGGGAGATCGAGACCGCCATGCGGCAGAGGCTGTCGAGCTACAAGGTGCCGCGTGCCTATGTTCCCATCACGCGCGAGGAGGTGCCGATGCTGCCGAGCAACAAGGTTTCCCGGCGGCAGATCGAGCGGCTGCTGGCGGAAAAGCTCGGGCGTTAAACCCCGAGCAGCGCGAAACTGTCATGCCGCGTCACCGCTGACCCCAGGCGGTTGACGAACAGGTTGGTGATGGCCGGCTCCACCCGCCGCGTGATCGACCACAGGTAATAGCCATACACCAGCGCGGTGCGATAGGCCGCCCAGGCAGCCTCAGGCGCGGGCACCTCGCACCCGAGGCGCTGCATGGTTCTGAGATACTGGCCGAGCAGATGGCGCTCCTCGCGCGCGGCGGTTTCCACCGGCAGCACGGCGGCGATGTGGTAGGCGATATCCAGCGCCCAGCCGCCGCGCTGCAATAACTGCCAGTCGATCAGCCCGGCGCCCTCGGGGGTGCGGTAGATATTGCCGGCATGGGAATCGCCATGGATCAGATATTGCGGGCCGGCGGCATCCTGCTCCGCCAGCGCCGCCAGGGCTTTCAGAAGCAGGGTGGCATCCCTGGTGCGCTCCGGCAGGCCCTCGCCACGCTTGCCGTTCAGCATCTCCTGCAGCAGCGGCAGCGGCACATAGGTGTTACGCACGAAATCCGCGAGGCGCGGCCGGATCCAGGGCATTCTGCCGAGCAACGCGCTGCCGGAATGCAGCAGGGCGAGTTGTTCGAGGCTCGCCGCCGCCTGCTCGGCGCTGAACGGCTCCAGCGCCGAGCAGAACCGCCCGCCCTGGCCGATGACATCGCGCATGATGACGATGGCGAATTTGCCCGCGGGGTCAGTGACCGTGGCAACGCAATCGGGCCGCCGCACCGGCAGATGGGGGGCCAGCTTGTCGTAGAAATCGGCTTCCAGGAGGGTGACCGCGCCACCTTGCGCCATCTGCTCGTCGACATCGAGCAAGCCCTTGAGGCAGAGCGCGATCTTGGCCGTGGGGGCGGCCGTGGAGGCGCCTTCACAGGTGACGGTGAAGCGGATTTTCGTCGCCACCGTGCGGATGACCTCGACGGTTTCCACCGCCGTGATCCGCGCGCCGCCGGTGAGGGGAGCGAGGGCCGATGTGAGCCATGCCGGATCGAGCGCCTGTGCCTGGGTGACGGGAAAAGCCGGTATGGGTTGGGTGGTCATGGCGGTTCCCCTGGAAGTGGCTGGCCCAGGGATAGCCGCGCGGGTAAACCGCTGCAAGACCACTTTCCGAAATACAGAATAGTTATTCTCATATATTCA
>JAKBAV010000143.1 GCA_021826225.1 Pseudomonadota bacterium
AACAAAGGCACCTCCGACCAGTTTTCCGCCGCCATGGCCACCTTGATGAGCCAGACGCCGCCGCCAGACGCCGTGGTGCTCGATCTGCGCGGCAATCGCGGCGGAGTGCTGCACCAGGCGGTTCTGGTAGCCGATTCGCTGCTCCCTTCGGGTGAAATCGCCCAGGCCCAGGGCCGCGATCCGGATGCCACGCAGACCTTCACCGCCGAAGGCTCGGACCTCACCGACGGCGCCCCGCTTGTCGTGCTGGTCGATGGCCAGACCGCCTCCGCCGCCGAAATCCTGGCCGCCGCCCTGGCCGATAATGGCCGCGCCGTGGTCATCGGCTCCGAAACCCTGGGCAAGGGGCTGGTGCAGACCATCACCTCCCTGCCCGATGGCGGCGAGCTGTTCGTCACCTGGAGCCGGGTGCTGGCGCCGCGCGGCTGGCCGCTGCAAAGCCTGGGCGTGATGCCGCAACTCTGCACCAGCCTCGGCGCCACCTCGGTGGAAACCCAGATGGCGGCGCTGGCCAAGGGGCAGAACCTGCTGGCCCCCGCGCTGGCCCAGGCACGGGCAATGCGCGCCCCGGTGAGCGTGCAGGCGGTGCTGGCGGTGCGCGGCTATTGCCCGGCCGCGATCGGAACCGATCTGGACCTCACCGCCGCGGCCTGGATGCTGCAGAACAAGACCGCCTACGATACGGCGCTGCTGCGCTGACCGCGTCCCTCGCGCCACATCGGGCGGATTTGGCGGCAAGCCGGCTGGTCCGCACTTGACGGGACAACGCAACCTGCGCCATACGGCGCGCCTGGAGATTCTATCATGGCAAAGTCTAACGTCGTTCAAATCAAGCTCGTTTCCACCGCTGACACTGGCTACTTCTACGTTACCAAGAAGAACGCCCGCGCGCAGACGCAGAAATTGGAGCTGAACAAATATGATCCGGTCGTGCGCAAGCACGTCAAGTTCAAGGAAGCGAAAATCAAGTAAGCGAAAATCAAGTAAGCTACCTGATCGGGTAACTAACTTATGGCGTAAATTTCACGTCATTATTCTGCTTATGAACCCATATACCCCCTGACGGAAACGCCGGGGGGTTTTTCATGCGCCTGTTCCGATGCCGCTCATGTGGGCAGACGGTCTTCTTCGAGAATAATGCCTGTGCCAGCTGCGGCCACGCGCTGGGTTTTCTGGCCGCGACGCAGGAGATGCTGACCTGCACCCTGCAGGACGGCGTGGCGCGGCCCATCAACGCCCGGCAACGCTACCGCTATTGTGCCAATGCCGAGCTCGCCGCCTGCAACTGGCTGGTCCCCGAGGACTCGGACGAGCGCTTCTGCACCGCCTGCCGCCATAACCGCACCATTCCGGACCTCACAATAGCCGAGAACCAGCACCATTGGCAGCAGATGGAAACCGCCAAGCACCGGCTGTTCTATACGCTCATCGCCCTGAAACTGCCGCTGCGCAGCTATATCGACGATCCTGACCACGGCCTTGCCTTCGATTTCCTGCCCGACCCGCCCGGCCCCGGCCCGCGCATCCTCACCGGGCATGATGAGGGGCTGATCACCATCAACCTCGCCGAGGCCGACGATGCCATGCGCGAGCGCTTCCGCGCCGAGATGGGCGAGCCGTATCGCACGCTCCTCGGACATTTCCGGCACGAGACCGGGCATTATTTCTGGGATATACTGCTGCGCGATACCGGCCGGCTGGATGATTTCCGCGCCATGTTCGGCGATGAGACGGCCGATTACGCCACGGCGCTGCAAACCCATTACCAGAACGGCCCGCCGGCGGATTGGGAGCAGAATTATATTTCCGCCTATGCCGCCAGCCACCCCTGGGAGGATTTCGCCGAAAGCTGGGCGCATTACCTGCACATCGTCGACACGCTGGAGACCGCCAGCGCCTTCGGCCTGCGCATCCACCCGCGCACCAACCGCCGGTTGCTGCATGCGGATATCGATTTCGTGCCGCAGGAGGCCGCGAGCATCGACACGCTCATCGCCGCCTGGCTGCCGCTCACCATCGCCGTGAATTCGCTGAACCGTTCGATGGGGCTGAAGGATCTTTACCCCTTCGCCCTGGCGCCGCAGGTGATCGAGAAACTAGGTTTCATCCACCACCTGGTCCACGCCCCATCCTAAAAATGCGACCAGCCGGCCTGTTTGAATTCCAGCACGGTCTCGGCGCTGGACAGCACATGCACGCCCTCGCCCGGCTGGAATACGCCGATGCGGGTAACGGTGAGCGCGCCGCAGGCTTCCTTGAGCGCCTCGCCATGGCCCGGCGGCACGGCCAGGATCAGCTCGTAATCATCGCCGCCGGTGAGCCGCGTTTCCAGAAACGCCTCGCCCAGAGCGGCAGCTTCCGGGCTTGAAGGGACCATATCGGCGCGGATCACGGCCGAAAGCCCCGCCCCGCGCGCCATATGTCCGAGATCCTGCACCAGCCCGTCCGATACATCGATGGCGGCGGCGGCGATGCCCGCCAGCGCCAGCCCGATTCGCGGGGTGGGCAGCATCGAGCGTTTGACGAGATATTGATGCGCGCCCGCGAGATGCCCGCGCCGCGCCTCCAGCCCAAGCGCGGCATCGCCGATGGTGCCGGTGACCCAGATGCCATCCCCCGCACTGGCGCCGTTGCGGCGTAACGCCATCCCCGGCGCCACACTGCCGAGCAGCGTGGCGGTGAGCGCGATGCCGTGTTTCGACGAAGATGAATCCCCGCCGAACAGCTTGATCCCGAAAATTTCCTGGTCGGTGGCCAGGCCCTCGGCAAACCGCGCCAGCCACGCCTCGGGCAGTTCTGGCGGCAATGCGGTGGTGAGCAGATAGCCCAGCGGCGCCGCCCCCATGGCGGCAAGGTCGGAGAGGTTCCGGCGCAGCAATTTGCGCGCGATCAGCGCCGGGTCGTCGCCGGATAGAAAATGCACGCCCTCCAGCATCTGGTCGGTGGTGAGTACCAGCTCGCGACCGGGTGGCGGCGCGAAAACCGCGGCATCATCCCTGAGCCCCAGCCCGGCCTCACCGGCCAGCGGCGCGAAATAGGTTTCTATCCGGCTGAATTCCTGGGTCATTTTCCTGGTCCGCTCTGTTGGGGCTGGCAAATCCCTCCCGTAACAGCAACATCTTTACGGATGATCACCCGCCAGCGGCGGAAAACTCCGCCGGCCGCAGCAGATGCGCCAGCCGGTCCAGCACGCCATTCACCATGCGCGGCTCGTCGCCCGAGAAAAACCCATGCGCCACATCGAGATATTCATTGATCACGACTTTCGAGGGCGCGCCATCCGCGATCCACAGCTCAGCGCCGCCGGCGCGGAATACCGCGCGCAGCACCGGGTCCAGCCGGTTCATCGGCCAGTTTTCCGGCAAGGCCTGAACGATCATGCCGTCGATGACATCCTGCTGCATCGTGGCGGTACGCACGATACGGGCGAAGAGCGGCACGTCGGCCTCCTGCAGATGCCCTTCCTCCAGCCCGCCACGGCCCGGCAGCACACCGATGCGGTGGCGCACGAACTGGTCGATCACCGTCTCGCCACTCATCTCGGCGCTTTCCGCCTGGTAGAGCGCCTGCACGGCGGCGACGCGCGAGAGGGTACGGGGGCGGGCGCTCATGCCGCGAGCGCCCGCTTCAACGCGATCTGCCTGAGGCAGGCCACGGCCGCCTCGGCGCCCTTGTTCGAGCCGGTCTCATGGCTGCGCGCCACGGCCTGGGCCAGCGTATCCACCGTCAGCACCGCCGTGCCGAGGCAGAGCGCCTGCTCCGCCGCCACGCGCAGCAGCCC
>JAKBAV010000144.1 GCA_021826225.1 Pseudomonadota bacterium
GGTTAGGCCAGCGGCGCCGAGAGCCCATTGATCAGGGCTTCGGCCTCGTCCCGTTCCAGGGCCAGGGCGCGGCGGGCGGTGGATTGGGCGAAGCCGCCGCGGGCCATGGCGGCGAGAATTTTATCCGTCGGGGCGGGGCCGAATGGTCCGGCGCGGCGGCGGCGCAGATAGGCGCAGGCGGCGGCGAGTTCGCGTTCCGGATCTTCCGGTGCGGACGGGGCTTTGATGCCCTTGGCGGCGAGGTGCGCCAGCGCGGCGCGGCGGGATTTGCCCTCCCGGGTGAGACGCTTCATGCGCGAGGCGGCAAACAGTGCGTCATTCAGCACGCCCAGCTCTCGTAGCCGGCTCAGCACGCCGGGGATTGCGGCCTTGGCCTGGCGCATGGCCTGGGCAATTTCTTCCGGCTCGGCCTCCTCTCCCTGCGCGCGGCCCCAGCGCTCGATCCGGCGCGCCAGAACGTGCGCCAACCCGGTTTCGGTCGTGGCGTAGCGGGCCATATGGTTCAGTGCGGCTTCATACAAAGCTGCGGGGTTCGGCGGTTTGCCTGCCATGGATTGAGTTTGCCGCCGTTCAGGGCTCTTGTCACGGGGGCGCGGGGGCTCTATAGGCGCCGCTTCACCGTAAGACGTGATGCGTGCGTGTCCGGGCCACTAGGCATGCCTGGCCGCCGCCCCGATGTTCGGGACCCCCGCTTCACGGCGGGGATGCAGCGACAGGAGAGCAAAATGCCGAAGCTCAAGACCAAGTCATCGGTCAAGAAGCGCTTCAAGATCACCGCCACGGGCAAGGTTCTCGCCGGCCCGGGCAAGAAGCGCCATAATCTTTATGCCCGCAGCCAGAAGGCCAAGCGCCAGAACCGCGGCAGCCAGACCCTCACCCATGCCGACGGCCTCACTGTGAAGCAGTGGGCTCCGTACGGCATCGCATAAGGGATCATAAAAAATGGCTCGTGTTAAACGCGGCGTTACCACCCACGCCCGCCACAAAAAAGTTCTGGAACTGTCGAAGGGCTTCGTTGGCCGTTCGTCGACTAATTACCGCATCGCGCTGGAGCGCCTGGAAAAGGCCCTGCAATATGCGTATCGTGACCGCCGGGTTAAGAAGCGCGAGTTCCGCTCGCTCTGGATCCAGCGTATCAATGCCGCGGTGCGCGAGCATGGGCTGACCTATAGCCAGTTCATTTTCGGCCTGAAGCAGGCCGGGCTGGAGCTGGACCGCAAGGTGCTCTCCGCCATCGCGTTCGACGATCCGGCATCCTTCGCCGAGATTGTCCAGGCGGTTAAGGGCGTTTCCGTCGCCGCCGAATAAGTTTCCGTTGAATAAATTGACGTAAACTTCACTTGTTTCAGGTCCAGGCGAGGGTCATCTTTGCCTGGACATGAAAACCCCTTCCCCCATCCCTCCCCATATCGCGCAAAGCGCCTCCTTCCTCACACCGCAGGAACAGGAGCGGCTTTGGCATGCCGCCATCATCATGGCGGATTCGCGCGGTTTACTGCTCCGGCTCACTGCGATGTTCGGCCGCCGGATCGAGGCGTTGCGCGGCACCCTCACCCAGACCGGCGAGCGGCTTGGCGGTGCGACCTGGACCGGCCTCGTCGAACGGGCGCGGGATGCGGTGGAGGATACGCTCTGGACCGGCTATAATTACGCCACTTTCGGGCTTGATGCGGTGCCGGATTTCGCGCGCCCCGGCCAGCCGGGCAATAATGCGATACACCGCCTGGCGACCACCGCCAGCGGCGCGGCATCGGGCTTTGTCGGCCTGCCCGGCGTGCTGTTTGATATCCCCTTCACCACCATGACCATTCTGCGCTCCATCGCCCAGGTGGCGCGCGATTCCGGCGAGGATCTGAGCGCCGAGGATACGCGCCGCGCCTGCCTGACGGTACTGGCCTTTGGCGGGCCTAATGGCGCGGATGACGATACCGAGATCGGCTATTGGGCGACCCGGCTCGGCGTGAATCATCTGACGGTCAATCTGCTGATCAAGAGCGCCGCCGGCCGGTTCGGCGTCGTGCTGTCCGAGAAATTCCTGGCGCAGGCGGTGCCGGTGGCCGGCGCCGTTACGGGCGGGCTGCTCAACTATGCCTTTACCGATTACTACCAGAACATGGCCCGCGTGCATTTTTGCCTGCGCGCGCTGGAGCGCCGCACGGGCGAGTCCGCCGTGTTGCGCGAATGCTTCGATACGATGGTGAAGGCGGCCCGGGACCGGCGGCGTGTGAGCCGCCGGGGCGGCAAGCCGGAGCCGGTAAAATACCTGCCCCGGCGGCAGCAGGTTATTTAAAGCTGATCAGCTCCACATCGAAAATCAGTGTGGCACCAGGCGGGATCAACCCGCCCGCGCCACGCTGGCCGTAGCCATGCTCCGGCGGCAGTACCAGGGTGCGCTGGCCACCCGGTTGCATGGTGGACACGCCGATATCCCAGCCGGAAATCACTTGGCCGACGCCCAGCTTGAAGGTGAAGGGCTGCCCGCGATCGCGCGAGGAGTCGAATTTCTGCCCTTTTTCACCGTCGACATCCAGCCAGCCCGTGTAATGCACGGTTACCATCGCGCCCTTTTGCGGGGTCTCGCCGGTACCGGTCACATGGTCGATGTATTTCACGCCCGAAGGCAGGGTCACGGGTTCGGTCATTTCTGCTCCCTCTCTATGGTTTAGCCGCGGCGGCAGGCGCGCCGCCGCGGAATGGCATATCAGCTTTTGGCCTGATGGAAACCGGCGGCCAGCGCATCGCTTTGGCAGACATAGGCGCCATGCTTGGTCTTGCCGAAATATCTTGAACCGCTGGTGTGGAAACTGTGGCCCCTGGTCAGGCTGGACCATACCACGATGCCGGCTGGGCAATGCGCGGCCGCCGCCGCGATGGTTGTAAACTCAAGGGATTTGGGCAGGGCGTTGCCCGGCTTTGCCGGCGCCGTGTGGTGCGGCATGCCGGGGCTTTGCACCGGGACCATCGTGCCGGTTGTGGTCTGCGCCATGGCCGGGGCGACGCCCAGGGCGCCGGCGAGCCCGAGTATCGTTATGAATTTGGTTACCGCGATGAAGTTCATGGATATTCTCCTGCTGCACGCGGCCTTGTTTGGCGGCGTGGCGCATTTCTATCATGGGTTGTGGTTTTGGCCATGATGCGCGCGGCGCGGCGGGCCACGCTGGCGCAAGCCGGGCATGATTTGCGCGGCGCGCGTCGCGGGTTTAGAAACCCGGCGCCATAAACTTCCAAGAGATACCCAGATGAGCCTGATCGCCGACCGCCTGAACCGTATCAGCCCCAGCCAGACCATCGCCATTTCCTCCAAGGCGCGGGCGCTCAAAGCCGCGGGGCGCGATATTATCGGCCTTTCCGCCGGCGAGCCGGATTTTGACACCCCGGACCATATCAAAAAGGCGGCGATCGATGCGATCAACCAGGGCGACACGAAATACACCGATGTCGCCGGCACCCCGGCCCTGCGCCGCGCGGTGGCGGCGAAATTCCTGCGGGATTCCGGGATTGACTACAAGCCCGAGGAGATCATCGTCTCCACCGGCGGCAAGCAGGTGATTTTCAACGCCATGCTCGCCACGGTGCAGGCGGGCGACGAGGTCATCATCCCGACCCCGTGCTGGGTGAGCTATCCGGATATCGTGGCGCTGGCCGAAGGCACGCCCGTATTCGTGCCGTGCAGCCAGAATAACGGTTTTAAACTCCGCGCCGAAGACCTGGAAGCCGCGATCACCGCGAAAAC
>JAKBAV010000145.1 GCA_021826225.1 Pseudomonadota bacterium
CAACCGACTTCCCGCTCGGCTCATGCTTCAACTTCCAGACCGGGCGCGCGGAGGAATCCTTCCGCCGCCCCGGCGCCGATATCGATTTCAGCCAGCCCGGCGCCGCGCCGCTGGCCGACCGCCCAGAATTTCAGAATACCTGAATTTCAGAATACCTGAATTTTAGAGCACAGGTGGCGGAGACAGCAGCAGCGCCAGTATATCCGCTTCCGCGCGCTTCAAATCCCCACCCCCGGGCATGAGTTGCAGGCCAGGGGTCGTGGCATAGCGCGCCGCCATGCGCTCGATGGATGAATAGACGATAACGGCGCGCGCCATGGCGTCGCGCTCGGTCAGCCGGGTCTCACCCTGCGCCGCGCGGATCCGCGCCGCGACCTTCACGATCACCGGGATCGCGCTTTCGTTACGCACCTTGGCGAACGGCTCGTCGCCCCGGTCCGCCAGATAGTTGCGGATGTTGAGAACCGGACGATGCCGGTCCCAGTACCGGTAGAACGCCGCCACCACGCGCTCGGCATAGTCGCGCGGCGCCAGCCTCTCCCCGGGATCGTCGAGCGCCACGAGCAGATCGTCCATATCATAGGACGCATCCATGGCCAGGCTCAGCAGAATCTCGTCGATATCGTCGAAATATAAATAAAAGGTCTGCGAGGCGAGACCCGCCGCCCGCGCGATCGAACTCGCCGTCAGCTTGCGCGCCGATGGCAGCTCGTTGATCAAACGCCGCGCCGCCTCCAGCAGCCGCGCGCGGCTCTCGGCCCCCTTGCGGCCAATGGCCTGACCGTCCTTGTTGATTTCCTTGGTCATACCCTTCATGGTCGCTAATCGTTGCCGTATCCCGGGGCATCGGGCAAGACCATGGCCACGAAATCCACAAGGGATGAAATCATGCACAACCGCCAGCCAGGGCAAAACCGCCTGAATTCAAACGCGGTACTGCCATGAACCTGACCCGCAGAGGTTTTGCCGCCGGCCTCGCCATGCTGGCGCCCGGCGCGGCGCCGGCGGCAAGTCTGCCCGCCACATCGCCTTTCATCACGGCGGTGCTGCGGCGGATGGCGGCGCTGCCGGATGGCCCGGTCCTGCTGAATTCCTATCTGGTCGAGCATGGCGCGGGGGCGGGAGATTTCGATCTGACGCAGGCGAACGCCGCCTATGTGTACGATAACGCGCTGGCCGGGCTCATGCTGCTGGCCGCGGGGCAGCGCGCCGCGGCCGCGCGGATCGGCCAGGCCCTGGCGCTGGCCCAGGCGCATGACCGCAAATTCAGCGATGGCCGGCTGCGCAATGCCTATGCTGCCGGGGCGATGACCATACCCGCCAAACTCCCCGGTTTCTGGGATATGAAAGCCGGGCGCTGGGCTGAGGACCCATATCAGCTCGGCACGGATACTGGCCCGATGGCCTGGGCGATACTGCTCTGGACCGCTCTGGGCATGCCGGCACCGGCAAATACGGCGGCGGATTTCCTCACCACCAGGCTGCGCGCGCCGCGCGGCTATTATGGCGGGTTTTACGGTTTCGACCCCGCGCAGCAGATGTTGCGCTGGCAAAGCACGGAGCAGAACACCGATCTGGTCGCGGCCTTCCGCGCCCTGGGCCGCCCCCAGGACGCGGCCCAGGCGGCGGCCTTCGTGCAGGCCATGCACCAGCCGGGCACCCAGCGCTTCAACGCCGGCCTGGCCCCGGACGGCGCGGTCAACCCCATGCTGGCGGCGGATGCCGGAATATGGCCGTATCTGGCAGGGCTGGGTGATGCGGCGAGCGCGCTGGCCGCCATCACCGCATTGCGCCGGGGCGATGGTATCGGGTTTTCGGCGGCGAGTACCGGCATCTGGCTGGAGGGCACCGCCTTCGCGTCCCTCGCTCTGCGTAAAATGGGCAACCGGCTGGCCGAAACCTTCACCGCGACGCTCCACCGCAACATCTCACCGCAAGGCTATGTCTACGCCACCGTGGCGCCCATGCTGGCCACCGGGCTCACCATCGGCCCCGCTTTGCAACCGGGCCAGCCCGAGCAAAGCTTCAATTATTACCGCCGCCCCGCGCTCAGCCCCACATGCTGGGCCGGGCTGGCGGCACTCGGCGCCAACCCGCTTTCGGCTTAACGGCCCGAGAGTTCCGCCAGGTCGCGCTGCACCTTGGCCAGCTTCACCTCGGTCAGCCGGCCGCCGGACATCGGGGCGATCTGGGTCAGGCTCATATCGCTGAACAGCAGGTAATGCGGGTTGCTCATCAGGCCCGGCAGATCGCGGTCGAGGATCGCCTTGCCCCGGGGATCCGCGGCGATCACCTCCACCGGGGTATCGAGCGAGAAGGCCACCCTGGCACCACCTGCCACGAGCGGGTGCGCGGGCGGGGTACAGCCAACCAACCATAGGCTACCCAGCATCACCCGAACCGCAGCCCGCCCCCGGTACATCTTGAGCATCTGCGGCGTCCCTCATTAAATAAACGTCTGCCTGACAGTGTGGCCTAATCCTGTAACCCTTCAACCATTTTTACATTAACTGTTGGTCAACACCGCCCCTATTTGCCGATGCAGAAGCCCGAAAACACCGCATCGAGCACCTCTTCCACGGCGATGCCGCCCACCAGACGGGCCAGCGCCGCAGCGGCCAGGCGCAGCTCCTCACCGCGCAATTCGGGTTCGGAAAGTTCCAGCGCCCGGCCGAGTGCCGCCGCCGTATCACGCACGCAGGCGATCTGGCGCGGGCGGGCCAGTGCCGCGCCACCCTTGGTATCGGTGAGCTCCCGCGCCGCCTCGGCCAGCCGGGCGCGCAATTCCACCATCCCGGCGCCGGTGCGGGCGGAGAGTCCCGGCCCGCCGAGATCGGCCTTGGTGCGCAGCCGCAGATGCGGGATATTTTCTGGCGCGGGGGCGAAATCATCGCCAGGTCCGGCGACCAGCAGCAGAAAATCCGCCCGCGCCGCCCGCGCTCTGGCCCGGCGCACGCCCTCCGCCTCGATGGCATCCGCCGTATCGCGCAGCCCGGCTGTGTCGGTCAGGTGCACGGGCACCCCGCCGAGATCGAGCCGCACCCCCAGCGCATCGCGCGTGGTGCCGGGAGCCTCCGAGACGATGGCGATCTCCTCCCCGGCCAGCGCGTTGAGCAGCGTGGATTTGCCGGCATTGGGCGGGCCGAGAATGACGAATTCCAGCCCCTCGCGCAGGCGTTCGGCGGCCGGGGCGGCGGCCAGGGCCACATACATCTCGTCGCGCAGCGCCGCGATACCGGCGCTCAAGGCGGCGTCTACCTCCGGCGGCAGGTCTTCATCCGGAAAATCGATGAGCGCTTCCTGGCGCGCCATCAGCTGCCGCAGCCGCTCGCGCCAGCTCGCGCAGGCCTGGTGCAGCGCATCCGCCCCGGCCACGGCAAGGCGGCGCTGCGCCTCGGTCTCGGCGGCGATGAGGTCGGCCATCGCTTCGGCTTCGAGCAGGTCGAGGCGGCCATTCTCGAAGGCGCGGCGGGAGAATTCGCCCGGCTCGGCATAGCGCGCGCCCAGGGCCGTGAGGGCACCGCTCACCGCCGCCAGCACCGCGCGGCCGCCATGCAGCGACAGCTCCGCGCAATCCTCGCCTGTGAAACTATGCGGGGCGGGGAAGGTGACGACGAGCGCCTGGTCCAGCAGCAGCCCGCCATGGCGCAGCCGGCGCAGGCTGGCGCGGCGCGGCGCGGGCAGCGC
>JAKBAV010000146.1 GCA_021826225.1 Pseudomonadota bacterium
TATAAAACTGTATCGGTGCTAAATAGGATGCCTGTCAAGCGTCTTGCGGGGATGCGGGGGGCTGGTTACTCTGCATGCTGCGTAAAATTAAAAACATTCGGGTTGGAACAAGCAATGGTGGAATTCTGGCGGGCTGGCGGGTCGACGGCCACTGCCTCGGCGGCGCTGGCACGTCAGGTTGAGGCCGAGGGCTGGGACGGGCAGATGTTCATGGACAGCCAGTCGCTCAGCGCCGATCCTTTTGTGCTGATGGGCGCCTGGGCGATGTTGACGGAGCGCCTGCGGCTCGCCACGGGCGTGACCAATCCGCTCACGCGCCACCCCGCCGTGCTGGCGGCCAATATCGCCACGGTGCAGTCCATTTCCGGCGGGCGCGCGGTGCTGGGCATCGGGCGCGGGGATTCGGCTTTGGCCTATCTCGGCCATGCGCCGGTGCGCCTTGGCGCTTTCCGCCGCGCGCTCGAACAGTTGCAGACGCTGCTGAGCGGCGGCGAGGTTTCGTTCAGCACGGAGCAGAAATTCGCCGAGGCGATATCCTCCGGCAGCCTTTCGCTCGGCGCGCGGCCTTCCAGCACCAGGCTGAAATGGCTGCCGGAGGGAATGCAGAAAGTACCGCTCGATGTCGCCGCTACCGGGCCGAAGGTGATCGAGATGGCGGTGCCCATTGCCGAGCGCGTCACCTTCAGCGTCGGCGCCATGCCGGAGCGTGTTGCCTGGGCCATGGCGCTGGCGCGCGCCGCGCAGGGGCGTAAGTCTGTGTCCTACGGCGCGCAGGTCATCGTCGTCTGCCATCCGGATGTTGATGTCGTGCGCGAGGCGGCGACCAGCTTTGTCGCCCCGCTGGCGCGGTTTCAGGTTATTCAGGGGGAGGGGGCTGGTCCGAAAAATGCCAGCGATGCGGCGAATTTCGCGGCCATCCGCAAGGGCTACGACATGACCAGACATGACCATGTGATTTCTAAGGACAAGGTGAAGGGGGCGGCGCTGTCCTGGGATTTCGTGCAGCGCTTCGCCATTATCGGGCCGCCCGAGCATTGTGTTGCCCGGCTGCTGGAACTCGCGGGGCTGGGCATCGAGCGCTTTGTCGTGGTCGGGCCGGGGTTTCATCCGGAGGCCGGTACGAGCGGGCGCAGCCTGTTTGCCGCCGAGGTGATGCCGGCGGTCCGCGCTGTGCTTCGCTAATGTCCTGGTGCGTACATGTCCGGATATCATAAGCTTGTCGCTCTGCCATCACGGCGGAGCGTTGCCGCCGGGCAGGCGCGCGCCTAACCTCCCGGGAACAGGTAAAATGAGCGGGATGGAATGAGCCATGTGGATGAATTGCTGGCACAGGCGTGCCGGCAGACCGGGTTAAGCGATTTCGGCGGCGATGAATTTCGCGAGGGGCTGGATGTGCTCGTCAATGCCCTGGACCGCGAGGCGCGGCTCAACGATATGGGCCGCATGGCGACTGACGCGCAGATTGTCATGCTGCTCGGCAACCGCCTGCAGGTTGAGGACTGGTACCGGCGCCATCCCGAGATCGACGAGCAGGAGATCGTGGCGCCGCTCATCGGGCTTGGGCTGCCGCGCACCGGCTCCTCGGCGCTGGGCTGTTTGCTCGGCGAGGACCCGAACGTGCGCTCGCTGCTGAGCTGGGAAGTGATGTGGCCATGCCCGCCGCCTGACGCCGCCACCTTGGCGCAGGAGCCGCGCATCGCCATGGCCGAGGCCTCCATGCTGCGCCGGGCTCAGGTTTTTCCGCGCATGACGGCGATGCTGCCGAGCACCGCGACATCGCCCACCGAATGCCAGCTCCTCATGGCCCTGGATTTCAAATCGCAGATTTTCCAGCCTTTCGGCCATGTGCCGAGCTATGCCCACTGGTTTTTCAACAAGGCCGATCTCGTGCCGACCTACCGGTATTTGAAGCGCGTGCTGAAACTGCTGCAATGGCGCTGCCCGCCCAACCGCTGGCGCCTGAAGAACCCGACGCACAGCCTGTTCATAACCGCGCTGGACGAGGTGTTTCCCGATGCCCGCTTCGTGATGACGCATCGCGATGCCTGCGCCGTGATCCCTTCGGTGGCGGATCTGTGGTACGAGCTGCGCCGGCCTTACAGCGACGATGTGGACATGCAGGTGATCGGCGCCGAGACCAGCGCGGTGTTCGAGCTTGGCATGCATCGCATGATCGCGTTTCGCGATGCCGGGCAGGACCACAGGTTTTTTGATATTTATTTCGCGCCCTTCCAGAAGGACCCGTTCCCCAGCATCGAGCGGCTGTATGATTTTCTCGGCGAGACCCTGTCGCCCGAGGCGCGCGCCGGGATGCATGAGTGGTGGCACCATAAAACCCCGGAAGACCGCAAATACACCCGCACGGACCCCGCCTTGTTCGGGCTGGACCTCGATGAGCTGCGCGCGCGGTTCCGGTTTTACGATGAGCGGTTCAACGTATCCCGGAGCGTTGCATGAACGAACCGGATGTGACGCAAACGGCGCTGACCCCGGCTTCGATTCTGCTCACGGGCCAGGTCGCGCTCATCACCGGCGGCGGTGCCGGGATCGGCCGTGGCATCGCCATGGCGTTCGCCGCATTCGGCGCGGATGTGGCGCTGCTCGATGTGAATGCCGAGGCGGCTGAACTTGTGGCCGGGCTGGTGCGCGGGAAAGGCCGCCGCGCCATGGTGATTACCGCGGATGTGACCGACCGCGCCGCGTTACGCGCCGGTATCGACCGGGTCATGGCGGAATTCGGCAGGCTGGATATTCTCGTCAATAATGCCGGTGGCACGCGGCCGCTGGCGCTGCTCGATACCAGCGACAGGCAGCTCGACCGCCGCATCGACCTCAACCTCACCAGCCTGTTCACGGCCACCCAGGCGGCGGCGAAGGCGATGATCGCGGGTGGACGCGGCGGCGCCATCATCAATATTGCGAGCATCGAGGGGCTGCGCGCCGCGCCGATGCATTCGGTCTATGCCGCCGCCAAGGCCGGGATGGTCAACCTCACCCGCACGGCGGCGCTGGAGCTGGGCGAGCATGGCATCCGCGTCAACTGCATCGCGCCGGATGTGGTGCTCACCGAGGCGATGGTGAAGGCCAACCCACGATCGCTGACGCCTGAATTCAAGCGCGTGCATGCGGGGTATCTGCCGCTCGGCCGCGCCGGCAATTTCGACGATTGCGCGGGGGCCGCCGTGTTCCTCGCCTCGGCGATGTCCGCCTATGTCACGGGGGTTACCATCAATGTCGATGGCGGCACCTGGGCATCGAGCGGATGGACCAAGGATAAAGACGGAAAATGGCGGCTTTTCGCCAATGATTTCGACGTTTGAAGGACACACAGATGAAGCTGAACGTACCATTGCCTTTCGACCAGATTGAACCGGCTGATGAATTCACCACCATGGCGGCGGTGCGTGAGGTCGGCCAGGTGATTGAAAAAGCCGGGTTCAATGCCGGGCTGGTCACCGACCATCCTTGCCCCACGGGCCGCTGGCTCGACTCGGGCGGGCATTACGCGCAGGGGCCGTTCGTGATGCTCTCGCTGCTTGGCGCGGTGACGACGAAACTGCGGCTGCAGACCGGCATTCTGGTGCTGCCCTATCGTAATCCGTTCACCGTGGCGCGCGATGTGGCGACACTGGACAGGTTTTCCA
>JAKBAV010000147.1 GCA_021826225.1 Pseudomonadota bacterium
TTAAATGGGTTGATCTCGGCGATGATGTCCCCACGCTCGTCGGCCTTGCCGGGGCGGCGCAGGTGGCGGGGGCGGAAATGTTCGATGCGCCGGGCGGCCTTGCCCTCAGTGCCGATGGCCGCTCGTTGTACATGGCTTGTGGCGGTAATCCGGCCCGTACCACCCCCGATGCGCTGAACCCGCGCGCCGGGGACGATAACGGCCATATCATCGAATTTTCACTCCCCGGCGGCGATGCCACGGCGCCGGGTTTCGCGGCGGCGCCGGTGCTGGTCGCGGGCCAGCCTGGGGTGGACCCGGGCACGCAATACCCGCCCACCGCGCCGTATTGGCTACGTAAGCCACGTACCCTCGCCCTCGACCATGCCGGGCTGTTATGGATTGGCACTGACCAGCGCGGTGATACCGCGCGCATGGCCGATGGCCTGTTCACCTGGTCCCCTGCCATGCTCGGCCAGGCCTATCAGGCCCCGACAGGTGCGGCGATGGGCGGTGCCGCCTTCGCCCCCGCCGGGCAGACGGTTTTCGCCATGGTGCGCCACCCCGGCGCCACGCCCGAGGCGAGCTATAATTTTCCCGCGACACGCTGGCCGACTCTGCGCCCGGACATGCCGCCGCAATCCACGCTGATCGGGCTTGTTTCCGGATGATCCAGGTGATGGCCTGCGCCTATGGCGGGGCTGGATTCGCGGCCTGCCTGGATATCCGCCTGCGCGTGTTCGTGGCCGAGCAGAACGTGCCGGAGGCCGAGGAGCGCGACGCTTTCGAGGAAACCGCGCGGCATTTTCTGGCCTTATGGCAATGCGAAGCCGCGGGTACGGCGCGCGCCATGGTCACGGCGCCGGGCGTGGTTAAAATCGGCCGGGTGGCGGTGCTGGCACCCTTCCGCAAGGCCGGGATCGGCGTGGCGCTGATGCGCGCGGCGGAGGCTGAATTTCCCGGCGCCGCCTTCACGCTCGATGCCCAGTTGCAGGCCATGCCATTCTATGAGCGGCTCGGCTATGCCGCGCGGGGGCCGGTGTTCGACGATGCCGGTATCCCGCACCGGCGGATGCTCAAGACCTGAACATAAACATATACGGCGCCAGCAGAGCGCGCATGGTATCCGATATCGGTACCGGGCGGTGGGTTTTGGCGCTGACCTGCACCATGACCGTATGGGCCGTGGCGACGCAGTTTTGCGCCTGATACAAGGCCTGGAACAAGGCGACCGAGGATTTGCCGATCGATTTTATGCCCGTGCCGCTCTCCACCGTGCCCGGCCAGCGGAGTTCGGCATGGTAATCCAGCTCCAGCCGGGCGATGACGAAGGTGACATCCGCGCGGTTCCAGGCATCGATATCAGGCAGGCCGAACAGCCCCGTGCGCCCGGTGGAGAACAGCGTGGCGAATACGACATTATTGACATGCCCCAGCGTGTCGAGATCGCCGTAGCGCAGCTTATCGTAATCCTGATGGGGGAAGTCCTCGATTTTCGGCGGTTCAGTCATGGAGTCTCTCAGGTGGGATGGTTTTACCGGGGTTGAACAGGCCGGCGGGGTCGAAAGCCTGTTTCAGCCGCCGCATGAGGTCCAGCGACTCAGGGGATTTATACGCCGCCATGGCGCTCAGCCGGAACTGACCGATGCCATGCTCGGCCGAAAAACTGCCGCCCAGGCTGACGGCGATGGCTTCAATGCCGCTGGTGATGGCGGCTTTTACCGGCGTCAGGGCAGCCAGGCTCTGACCCGAGGGCGGCCTTACGTTGATGTGCAGATTGCCATCGCCGAGATGGCCGAAGATATTGAGGCGGCAGCCGGGGTGGTGTTGCGCGATGAAGCTTTCGGCTTGTGCCACCATATCCGCCATGCGGCCGAGGGGTACGGCGATGTCATGCTTCAGCGCGCCGCCGGCGGCCAGCTCGCCTTCGGGGATATGCTCGCGCAGGCCCAGCAGGGCGAGGCGTTGTTGCCCGGACTGGGCGATGACCGCATCGCTGGCCGTACCCTCGGCCAGCGCCGTTGCGAGCACGCGCTCCAGCAGGGCCTGGGGCGTGGCATCATCCTCCAGCGCGGAGATTTCGAGCAGCAGGTAGGCCGGGGCGGCAAAGGGCGGCGTGCCGCCGAGCTGCATGGCTGGCGCGGTCATGAATTCGCACAGGGTTAAAGCCGGGCCGGCCACCTGGCGCACGGCGCGGAACAGCGCCATGGCCTGCGCCGCCGAGCCGGTACCGACCAGCGCCGCCGCCATGGCGCGCGGCGCCGGGTGGAGGCGCAGGCAGGCGGCGGTGATGAGCCCCAGCGTGCCCTCGGCGCCGATGAAAACCTGTTTGAGATCGTAGCCGGTATTATCCTTGGGCAGCGCGTGCAGCCCGTGCCAGATGGCGCCATCGGCCAGCACCACTTCGAGCCCCAGAACCTGGGCGCGCATATTGCCGTAGGAGAGCACCTGCACGCCGCCGGCATTGGTGGAGATGGCGCCGCCGAGCTGGGCCGTGCCATCGGCGGCGAAGGATACCGGGAAAAGCCGCCCGGCCGTGGCGGCGGCCTCCCGCACCCTGGCCAGCGGCACGCCGGCCTCGGCGATGATGCTATCGGCTTCCAGATCAAGCGCGCGGATCGTGTTCATGCGGTTGAAGCTGAGGATGAGCTGGGGCGTGTTTGCAATGGGCACGCCGCCCGCGACCAGCCCGGTATTGCCGCCCTGGGGCACGATGGCAATGTTGTGGGCCGCACATAATTTTACAATTTCAGAGACTTGTTCGGTTGCCTTCGGAAGGGCGACAGCTAGGGCCGGGTGCTGCACCAGGCCGCGCCAGTCGCGCTCGAACGCGGCGCGGTCTTGCGCCTCGGTGAGGACGCCGTGTTCTCCGAGCAGGGTTTTGAGGGCGGCTACGAAGGGCATGGTGCGCCGTCCGGCCTCAAGGCGGCTTATTTGCCCGCTTTCTTCATCTTATGCGCCAGCGCTTCCTCGGCGGTTGCCACCCCGCCATGCGCGGCCGACCAGGCCATGGGATTTTCCAGGAATTTGCGTACGCCTGAGAGTGCCGCATCGGAGAAATAGGGCTGGTTTTTGGCCGCTTCCAGCACGTCCCACCAGGTGCAGAGATGGTGGAGTGAAATATCCATGCTTGCCAGAGTCTCGAAGCTGCCCGGGAACACGCCGTAGAAGAACACGACGAAGGTATGGTTGCATAACGCGCCGGCTTCGCGCAGCGCCTTGGCGAACTGGATCTTGCTTCCGCCATCCGTGGTGAGGTCTTCGACCAGCAGCGTGTTCAGCCCTTCCGGCACATCACCTTCAATGAGAGAATTGCGCCCGAACCCTTTGGGTTGTTTGCGGACATAGGCCATGGGCGCGTGCATGCGTTCGGCGATCCAGGCGGCGAAGGGTATGCCCGCGGTTTCACCCCCGGCCACGGCCTGGATGGCCTCGACCCCGACATGGCGGTAGATTTTCTCCACTGCCAGATCGCAGATTTTTGCTCTTGCCCGCGGAAAATAAATGATTTTCCGGCAATCGATATAGACCGGCGACTTCCAGCCGGAGGTCAGGGTATAGGGCTCCTCCGGACGGAAGTTCACCGCCTTGATTTCCAGCAGCAGTTTCGCCGTGGTCAGCGCCGCATCGCGGTCCCAAT
>JAKBAV010000148.1 GCA_021826225.1 Pseudomonadota bacterium
CGCGGGACGGCCGAGAAGAAAACCAGGGCTTCGTCGACCGACATGTCGAGCACGTCGGCGATGCTTTTGCCGCGGAATTTCACTTCCAGCGTTTCGCGGTTGTAGCGCTTACCCTTGCAGGTATCGCAGGTGACGAAAACATCCGGCAGGAAATGCATCTCGATTTTGAGCAGACCATCGCCCTGGCAGGCCTCGCAGCGCCCGCCTTTGACATTGAAGGAGAAGCGGCCGGGCTTGTAGCCGCGGGCACGGGCTTCCGGCATCTCCGCGAACCAGTCGCGGATGGGCGCGAACAGGTCCGTGTAGGTGGCGGGGTTGGAGCGCGGGGTGCGGCCGATGGGGGATTGGTCGATATCGATGATCTTGTCGAGCTGTTCCAGACCCTCGATTTTCTCGAAGGGTGCGGGGACTTCGCCCGAGCCCATGAGGCGCCGCGAGATGGCTTTGTAGAGTGTATCGACCACCAGAGTGGATTTACCGCCGCCGGACACGCCGGTGATGCAGGTGAACAGGCCGAGCGGGAATGTGGCACTGACGTTTTTAAGATTATTGCCGCTGGCGCCGATGAGTTTCAGCAGCCGGCTGGACTGGACGGGGCGGCGCGGCGAAACGGGAATGGCGCGGCGGCCGGACAGATAATCGCCGGTGACGGAACCTTTTGTCGCGGCGACCTGCGCCGGCGTACCCTGCGCGACAACATAGCCCCCGGCAATACCGGCACCCGGCCCCATATCGATGAGGTGGTCAGCGGCGCGGATGGCGTCCTCGTCATGTTCCACGACCAGAACGGTATTGCCGAGATTTTTCAGCCGGTTGAGCGTGCCGAGCAGGCGCTCATTATCGCGCTGGTGCAGGCCGATGCTGGGCTCATCCAGAACATAGAGCACGCCGGTAAGGCCGGAGCCGATCTGGCTGGCCAGGCGGATGCGTTGGCTCTCCCCGCCGGAAAGCGTGGCGGAGCCGCGCGCCAGGGTGAGGTAATTGAGCCCGACATCGAGCAGAAATTGCAGGCGGTCATGGATTTCCCGCAGGATTCGCCGCGCGATTTCAAGCCGCTGCGGGGTGAGTGTGGCGGCCACAGTGTCAAACCAGGATTTTGCCGTGTCGATCGACATTTCCGCGACTTCGGCGAGATTCCGCTCCGCGATTTTAACGGCGAGCGCTTCTGGTTTGAGACGGGCGCCATGGCAGGTGCCGCAGGGGCGCTCGGCATGGTAGCGGGACAGCTCTTCGCGCGTCCAGACGGATTCGGTTTCCTTCAGCCGGCGTTCGAGATTTTTGATGACGCCCTCGAAGGGCTTCGTGACGCTATAGGCGCGCGCCGAATCCTTATAGGTCATGGTAACCTCTTCGCGCGTGCCGTACAGGATTTTCTCCCGCACCTCCTCGGGGAGTTTTTCCCAGGGTGTCGTCATTCTAATTTTGAAATGTTTGGCCAGGCTGGCCAGCGTCTGGTCGTAAAACGGCGCCATGGCGCCGGCCCAGGGGGCGATGGCGTTATTATCCAGCGCGCGCTGCTCGTCCGGCACCACGAGATGCGGGTCGAAGAAGATTTCATGGCCGAGACCATCACAGACCGGGCAGGCGCCGTGCGGCGAGTTGAAGGAGAACAGGCGCGGCTCGATTTCCTCGATGGAAAAACCGCTCACCGGGCAGGCGAAGCGCGATGAGAAAACCGTGCGCTCTGCGCTGCCGGCATCCTCGGCGTAGACGATACCATCGGCCAGGGCCAAGGCGGTCTCGAAGGAATCGGCGAGGCGCTGCTCAATACCGGGTTTGACGACGATGCGGTCGACCACGGCTTCGATATTATGTTTGAGCTTTTTGTTGAGCGCTGGGGCCTCGTCGATCTCATGGAGCTTGCCGTCAATTTTGGCGCGGGTGAAGCCCTTGCGCTGGAGTTCCTGCAGCTCTTTTTTATACTCACCCTTGCGGTCGCGGATGATGGGGGCGAGCAGCAGCAGGCGCGTGCCCTCGGGCATGACGAGCACGCGGTCGACCATCTGTGATACGGTTTGCGCCTCGATGGGCAGGCCGGTGGCGGGCGAGTACGGCACGCCGGCGCGGGCCCAGAGCAGGCGCATGTAATCGTGGATTTCGGTGACCGTGCCGACCGTGGAACGCGGGTTTTTAGAGGTGGTTTTCTGCTCGATGGAAATAGCCGGGGAAAGCCCCTCGATACTATCCACATCCGGCTTGCCCATCAGCTCCAGGAACTGGCGGGCGTAGGCTGAGAGCGACTCGACATAGCGGCGCTGACCCTCGGCATAGATGGTGTCGAACGCCAAGGACGATTTGCCAGAACCGGAGAGTCCTGTGATGACGGTGAGTTGTTCACGCGGGATGGAAATATCGATATTTTTGAGATTATGCTCGCGCGCGCCGCGGACGGTAATGAATCCCGCGCCTTTCTGCTCCACCGCCATGTCTGCCCCAAAAATGTTCGTGCAATGTTCTTGTAGGATATGGGGGTATTTGATAGAAAGCAAATCCCGCTCGCTGGTTTATTCATGGTGTTTGAGTTAAGCTTGTTGAACAATTACAGGTTGAGGAGGTCCTTATGGCTGGTAGTGTGAACAAGGTGACCCTGGTGGGGAATCTGGGCAAGGACCCGGAGGTTCGCAACGCGCAATCGGGCCTGAAAATCGTCAACCTGACCGTCGCGACCTCCGATACGTGGAACGACAAGATGAGCGGCGAGCGCAAGGAGCAGACCGAGTGGCACCGCGTCGTCATCATGAATGACAGGCTGGGCGAGGTGGCGGAAAAATACCTGAAAAAAGGCTCGAAGGTTTATCTTGAGGGCAAATTGCAGACGCGCAAATGGACCGACCAGTCGGGCCAGGAAAAATACACCACCGAGGTGATGATCGGGCGGTTCGGCGGCGAGCTGGTCCTGCTCGACCGGCCGAGCGGCGGTGCGGCGGGTGGCGGCGAGTATGAGCCGCGCGCGGCCAGCGCCGGCCCGGCCCGGGCAACAGCGGCGGCACAGCCGGCACGCGCCGTGGGCGGCTGGGATACCAGGCCGACCAATGATCTGGATGATGAAATTCCGTTCTAGCCGAGTTACCCGGCCGGCGGCATGATCCAGCAGCGCCTGACCTGCGTATACGGGTTTTTGGCGAGGGTATGACATGCGAAATTTGCGGCGAATCGTCTTCGGCCTGGGCGCTGTCCTGGCGCTTTCCTCCTGTGCCGCGATGCCGGTGGCGCCGTTGGCTCCGGCGCCCGCGAAAAATATCGATACCGCGCGCTTCTTCACCGGGCGCTGGTACGAGATCGCGCGTACCCCGATGTCGATCACTGATGGCTGCGTCGCCGGGACCACGGATTATTTCCGCGACAAGAGCGGCCGCTTCCACGAGTTCGATGCCTGCCAGATGAACACCCCGGAAGGGCCGCAGAAATCCATTCAGGGTCCGCTGACAATCCTCAATCCCGGCGCCAATACCGAATTCGTGGTGCATTACCACGTGTTTTACGGCTTGATCCCGATCAACCGGACCTATTGGGTGCTCGACCACGGTGCGGATTATAACTGGTTCATCTTCACGGATCCGGGCTTCAGGAATATGTCAATCTTCACCCGCACGCCGCGCC
>JAKBAV010000149.1 GCA_021826225.1 Pseudomonadota bacterium
GAGAGAAAAGCAGTATCCGAAAACGCATCGGTAAAGGCTTCCACCGCCGAGATAAGCAGCAAAATATGCGGCAGATGCGGGAACAGCCCCAGCACCGGGTACAGGCACAGCGCCAACACCTGCAGCAAGGCCGTGAACAGCAGCGCCCGGGCCACGCCGATGCGCGCCACCAGCACCGCCCCCAGCGCCGTGCCCGCCAGCCCGCAGACCAGCGAGATCGGCCCATTCGCCACCGCGATGGCGGCGCGGTTGAAGCCGAGCGAGAGATAGAACGGCCCCAGCATGGTCCCACCCAGCGCCCCGCCCAGGCGGAACAGCAGGATAAAGGCAATCACCACCGCCGCCCCCCGGCGCGCCAGAAATTCCGTCAGCGGCTCGCGCACCGCCACCGTGAACCGCGCCCTGAACCCGGCCGGAACGCTCTCGCGCGTCACCGCCGGTTCCGGGGCAAAACAGGTGGCGACCGGACCGAGCAGCGCCAGCACCGCCATCAGCCCGATGGCGACATGCCAGCCGGTCCGCACCGAAAGCGCGATGACGCCGGCATTGGAGACCAGAAACGCCACCCGCCAGCCCCAGACCTCGCCAGCCAGCGCGGCACCTTGCAGGCGGGGCGCAAAGCTCTCAATCCGCCAGGCATCGATGATGATGTCCTGGCTGGCCGAGCAGAACGCAACCAGCGCGCCCAGCGCCAGCGTGAGGCCCACATGTTTCGCCGGATCGCTCCAGGCCTCGGCAAAAATCGCCGCCGCCAGCGCCAGCTGCACCGGAATAAGCCAGCCCCGCCGCCGCCCGAAAAACCAGGGCCGCATCTCGTCGAACACCGGCGCCCAGATGAATTTAAGCAGATAGGCCAGGCCGATATTCGCGGTCAGCCCGATCAGCCCGAGCCCGATATGCTCGGAGGCCATCCACAGCCGCAGCGTGGGGCCGGACAACGCCCAGGGCAGGCCGGAGGAAAACCCCAGCAGGGACATGATCGCGAGATTCTTGACCTCGCGGCGGGCGAGACCGCTACTGATTGCCGGAATCGTTGATATTGTCGGTCTTGCGGAATACCCCGCCGGTGATGCTGCCTTCATCCCCCGGCTGCATCCCGGCCGGGCACGCGCCCTGCCATTGCAGCGCGGACTCCACGGTCATCTGCCCGGCGGCGCCATTATACGCCGCCTTCAATTGCAAATCCTGCGCGCCGTAGACCAGGGTTTCATGAATACGCATCGTCTTGCCCTGGTCGTCGCACGCGCCGTCTATGCTGTAGCTGTTGCCGCGCCCGGAAATTTTCAGGCTGGAACAGGCGCTCTGCCCGCTGGTAAAAAATATCTGGTCATTCACGGCATCGACACAGCTCACCGTCACGATATTCACCGCATTGGCGAGCGGCTTGCCATTGGGCCCCAGCACGGTGGTGGTGCTCTGCCACAGCCCGGGCAAGCGTGCGGGCAGAACGGCGGCCAGCGCCGGCGCGGCAAGGAGTGCGCTCAGAAAAAAGCCGGAAACGATGCGCTTCGTCATACCCTTCTCGTAAGCCGGATGACCGCTTCCAGGCAATCGCCCTGGCCTTGTTCCGGTCCAAAATTTTCCCGCGCTTATATCTTGACCACCACTACAAGTTAGTAAACATTGCGTGAACTTTGCTACCCAGAGTTGGGAGACGGCCATGACCATCTGGTTCGATGTCGAGGATCTGATCCGCTTTTTCCAGGGCGCCGTGCGGCCCACCGGCATACAGCGCTTCAGCTTCGAAACCTGCAGCGCCGCGGCCAGGCTCGCCGCCGCGCCGGGCGAGGTGCGGTTCTGCCGGCGCGATGCCGGCGGCCTGCGCGCCATTCATTTCCCCGCGCTCGAAGCCGGCATCCGGGCCATCGCCGCGGCGCCCTATGCGCCCGCTTACACACCGCCGCCGGCCGCGCGGCAGATCAACCCGGCTCTGGCGCGCCTCGCCCGCGCGGCGGCGCCGCGTTTTCGCCGCCCGCTCGGCCGGCTGGGCCGCGCCGGGCTGGCCGGGCTGGCGGCGCTGCGTGAACTGGCGCTCGTCAGCCTCACCGCATGGCGCCCCGGCGCCCGCACGGCCCCGCGCCTCGGCGGCCATGCCTTCGACCTCGATACCCACCCCATCCGTTTTGCTCCCGGCGATGTTCTGGTCAATCTCGGCGCCTCATGGGAGCGCCCCTACAGTCCCCGCTTCCTCACAGCACTTAACCAGGCCGGGGCGCATCTCGCCCTGCTGGCGCATGACATGATCCCGGATCTCTATCCCGAATGGTGCACCCAGAGCATGGTGCGGGATTTCCGCGTCTGGCTCGATGAGCTCGTGCCCCGCGCCGCGCTGATGTTCGCGGTATCGCGCAACACCGCACAAGATCTGCGCGGCAGCCTGCACCGGCTGGGCCATGCCGCGCCGGATATTCAAGTTTTGCCGGCCGGCGGCCCGGCCCATGGCCAGACGGCCCGGTTGCCGCCCGTGCTGCACGAGCCTTACGTGCTGATGGTCGGCACCATCGAGGCGCGCAAGAACCATGGCGGCATGCTGCGCGTCTGGCGCCGCCTGCTGGCCAGCCTGCCATTGGATGCCGTGCCGGTGCTGGTCTTCGCCGGCAAGCCGGGCTGGCTCACCGCGGATCTGATGCAGCAGCTCGAAAACGCCGGCTGGCTCGACGGCAAAATCCGCTTCATCGACCAGCCCTCGGATACTGCCCTGGCCAGCCTGTACCAGCACTGCCTGTTCACCGTGTTCCCCTCCTTCTATGAAGGCTGGGGCCTGCCGGTCTCGGAATCCTTGAGCTTCGGCAAGACCGTCGCCGCCTCGAACCGCCCCGCCATCACCGAGGCCGGCGGCGATTTCTGCGCCTATTTCAACCCCGACAACCTCAATGACGCCTACCGCGTGATCGCCGGCCTCATCGCCGCCCCGGAGCGGCTGGCGACGATGAATGCGCGCATCGCCGCCGGCTTCAGCGCGCCGCGCTGGGAGAATACCGCCGCCGCCCTGCTGGCCCGCCTCGGCGTGATACCGCGCGACAAGGCGCCGCCCGCCGCGCTGCGCGATGTACCCGCCCGCCAGGATGGCTCAGCACCGGCCCGGCAAAGCGCGGCCTGATCAATCGGTTTTTCCGATGAAGTCTATCCTGAGACACCCTGTTTTCTGAACATCCCCCTGGAACAATGTTTTGCGCATGGCCAGGAGCGGCGTCCCGCCAGCGGGTGGGCCACCGCTCCTCACGGCCAAAGACCTGTTGGGCCGTGCGCCATGCCGTCATGCCGGCGCGACATTGGCTTCCTGTCCCGCGAGCTGGTGCAGTTCTACCTCTATAATAGCCGTCTGATGCGGCTCGATGTCGTGGATTTCCATTTCACCCGCGTGATCCGGCTGAGGCATGACCCGCAAGGAAGGAGAGCAATATGTCCGACACCCGGATTGAAACCGTAAGCATCCGGCAAGATGATTCAGCAGGACGATTTCCGTTTCATCCAACGCGAGGGCGGGCGGCGCATGCCAGGGTAGAGCGGTTTAGCATCATGATCCAGAATATCCGCCAGCTGATGATGCAAAAGACCGCGAACAAATCTGGCGGAGAGGGTG
>JAKBAV010000035.1 GCA_021826225.1 Pseudomonadota bacterium
ATGATGCAGGCTGAGAGCCCCAGCAGCAGCAGCGCGTGTGAAATGTCATGCCGTGATATGGCCTGGAGGGCGGCGAGCACGGCGGCGAAGCTGATAGGCTTCAGGGCGCCGTGCAGGCCGAAAATCGCTCCCCCCAGAACCGCCAGGCCGATGGCTGGCGGCAGGTATTTCAGGGCTTTGTTCCAGGGCCGGGGCAGGGCTTAATCCCGGGCCAGCGCGGTTTCGATGAGCGCTGTGGTCCGTTCCACGCTGTACAGGGCGATGAACCCGCCGAAGCGAGGCCCTTCCATGGTGCCGAGCAGCACCTGGTAGAGGCAGTCGAACCAGGATTTCAGCGGCGCGAAGGGGTGGCGCTTGCCGACGGCATAGACCAGGTTCTGCAGTTTTTCCGCCGCCGTCTCGCCGGGATACTGTGCCTGCTCGTTGGATTTCAGGCTTTCGGCGAGGTCGGTGAGGGCGCCGCGCTCGACCTCGGTGGGGGGGCGGTAGGTTTTGGCCGGGGCCACGAAGTCCCGGTTATAGGCAATGGCGTGGTGTACCAGCCGGGCCAGGAAGGGGTAGCTCTCGGCATCGGCGCCGGGGATATAGGCGCGGATGAAGCCCCAGAGCATCTCCGGACTATCAGCATTGATGACCGAGGCGAGGTTGAGCAGCATGCCAAACCCGATGGGCGAGCCGGCATGTTCCGGCAGCACCCCGCCATGGATGTGCCAGGCTGGATTGTCATGTGGTTTTTCGGCGGTGGGCAGGGCGGCGGCGGCGGCGATGTAGTCATCCGTGGCACGCGGGATGACATCGAAGAACAGTTTTTTGGCGCGCTGCGGCGCGTGGTACATGAACTGGCTGAGGGATTCCTTGGGCGCGTAGGTGAGCCACTCATCGATGGACAGGCCATTGCCCTTGGATTTGGATATTTTCTGGCCCTTATCATCGAGGAACAGCTCATAGGTGAGGGCAACGGGCGGCTCCTTGCCCAGAGCCCGCACGATGGCGGAGGAGAGCTTGACCGAATCAATAAGGTCCTTGCCGGACATCTCGTAATCGACATCCAGCGCGTACCAGCGCATCGCCCAGTCGGCCTTCCATTGCAGCTTGGCGGCCCCGCCGGTGACGGAAGTTTCAAACTTTATGCCTGTTTCGGGCTCGGTCCAGAACACGGTGCCGTGCTCGACGTCCACCTGGGTAATGGGCACCTGCATGACGATGCCGGTGCGCGGGTGGATGGGCAATATGGGGGAATAGGTGGCGCGGCGCTCGGGGCCGAGGGTGGGCAGGATGATGCGGATGATGTCGTCATGGTGGCGCAGGACATGCAGCAAAGCATCGTCGAAGCGGCCGGAGGTGTAGTAGTCGGAGGCCGAGGCGAATTCGAATTCGAAGCCGAAGGCGTTGAGGAATTCCTGCAGCATGTTGTTGTTATGCGCGCCGAAGCTCTCGAACTTGCCGAACGGGTCGGGGATGCGGGTGAGCGGGCGGCCGAGGAATTCCTTCAGCATGGCCTTGTTGGGCACGTTGTCCGGCACCTTGCGCAGGCCGTCCATGTCATCGGAAAAGGCGAGCAGGCGGGAGGGCAGGCCGGTTAAATCGGTGAACGCCTTGCGCACCCAGCTGGTGCGGGCGACCTCGCCGAATGTGCCGATATGCGGCAGGCCGGAGGGGCCGTAGCCGGTTTCGAACAGAGCGTGGTCCTTACCCTTTTGTTTCAGGCGCCCGGCGATGCGTTCGGCTTCACGGAAGGGCCAGGACAGGGAGGCTTGTGTGTTTTCGCTCATGATGGGGCTGGTCTAGTGCCGGATACGGGGGGCCGCAACTGGGCTGGCGCGGTTTTGTGGGCAAGGCGCCGGGCCCGGCTGGTGTGTTCCTCGCCGAAAAATAACATATCCGTAAAAAGCGCCGGGTGTGTCTTTATGATACAGAATCATTAACCAGAACCTTGACTTTATTAACCGCTCATGGGTACTCTCCACAACTGACGGTTCAATTCCTGAGTATGCCGTCGGCAGAGAGAGACCTGCGCTCCCACCCAGTGCTGCTGGAGGCCCGGATGGATCGCAATATCGATGATCAGACTGAAGATCATAAAAACGATCGCACAATCGAAAAACTCCTCCGGCAGCAACGTGCCCTGGCGGATTTTGGCAGCTTCGCGTTCAAGGAGACCAGCCTGCTCATTATCCTCGCGGAGGCCGCGCGGATCTGTGCCGTATCGCTTGAGGTGCCATTCTGTAAAATCTGCCGCTATCGCCAGCCTGAAAACGACCTGCTGATCGAGGCCGGTTGCGGCTGGGATCAGGGCGTCGTCGGGCGCGTGGTCTCCCAGGCGGACGAGACCTCGCCCCAGGGCCGGGCTTATGTGACCCGCGAGCCTGTGGTCATCCGGGACATACGCGAGGCGAACAACCTCGCTCTGCCGGATTTCTATTTTCAGCATGGCATTATTTCCACGATCGATGTCGTCATCGCCACGCGTGATGGCGCGCCTTACGGCATTCTGGAAATCGATAGCCCGGTCCTGCACCAGTATGACGATCACGATATCAACTTCCTGACGGGTTTCGCCAATGTCCTGGCCGAGGCCGTCGCCACCACGCAACGCAACGAGGCGATGCAGCGCCTGCTCGACCAGCAGAGGCTCCTGGCCGAAGAGCTGCAGCACCGTGTGCGCAATAACCTGCAGATGGTCAGCGGGATGCTCTACAGTTATTCCCGTACCGATATCGACGACAATGCCCGCGAGGAGGTCGGTTCCATCGCCAACCGCGTCATGACCCTGGCGCAGATCTATGACTGCCTGCTGGGTGTCGGACTTAGCGAGACGATCGACCTGAAAGCCTATCTGACGCAATTATGCTCCTTTCTGCCGGGCCTCCAGGATGACCGGAAATGGAAAGTCGAGCTTGTGTGTCATGCCGGCTCGCTCATCCTGCCGCTCAACAACATCACCGTCCTCGGGATGATCGTGGCGGAGCTGGTGACGAACGCCTATCGCCACGCCTTCCCCAATATGGCCGGGACGATCACCGTCGGGCTGGCCAGCGCCGGCCACGGCAAGGCCATCCTGACGATCTGGGATAATGGCATCGGTCTCGCCCCGACGGGCCCGACGACGCGGCGCGGCATCGGCCTCGTCCGCAGGCTCATTGGCCAGATGAACGGCACGGTCGATGTCTGTTCCGATAAAGGCACGCGCTGGACCCTTGCCTTCCCGGTCGTTGCGTAATCCGGCCGGGTGAGCCGGAAGCGCTTTCGCGCCCCGCCTGGTCCAGATGAAGAAGAGTACGCCAAAGCAGGGAAGACAAACCAAGAACACCCCCCTATAACGGGGCGATATGCCGAGTCTTCCCCCCTTGCCCGCCCTTGCCGCCGGCCATGGCCGCGCCGTGCTGCTGGGGGTGGATGGCATGATCGTGCCGGTTCTGCCCGGCATGGTGGCAAAGCAGCTGGGCAGCGCGACCGCGCTGGTGGTGCATGGCCCGGCGACGTTGCAGCGGCTGGGCAACCCGGCCATCGCGGTGCTCGACCTGCTGGAGCTTTTCGCTTTCGTCTGCCCGGCGCGGAGCCTGGCTCCCACGCCGGCGGGGCTCGCGCGCGCGCTCGATATGGCGGTGCCGGGGAGCCTGGAGGAGGCCGCGGCCTCGCTCGCGGAAATGGCTGACATATTGCTGGCACGGCTTGAAGCGGGGCGGGATACGCCGCTCAACCGCGATGCCGCCGGGCTCGCCGCGCGCATGGGCAACAGCCGGGATTTTACGGGCGGTGGCGGCTGGGGCTGGGCGCCTTACGTGCTGGCGGCGCTGGGCCAGCCGGCGGCCCGGGCCGATGGCATGGCCATGCGGCTATGGAAGCGGCTGCCGAAATGGGAGGAGGTGGCGCCGCGCCCGGCGCCCTCCGCCTATCCGGTCAGCTCCGCCCAGGCGCGCGCGCGGCTCGCCAGCCTGCTGGGGGAAAATGCCGAGCAGCGCCCGGCCCAGGCGGATTACGCCTCGGCCGTGACCGAGGCCTTCGCGCCGCGCGCTTTGGAGGGCCACCCGCATGCCGTGATCGCGGAGGCCGGCACCGGCACCGGGAAAACTCTGGGCTATCTGGCGCCGGCCTCGGTCTGGGCCGAGCAGAATAAGGGCGCGGTCTGGGTTTCGACCTTCACGCGGCATTTGCAGCGGCAGATCGAGCAGGAGGCCCGCCGCCTGCCGCCGGGTATAAAGGTGGTGCTGCGCAAGGGGCGGGAGAATTATCTCTGCCTGCTCAATTACGAGGATGCCGCGAGCGTCGACCGCTACGCCGTGCCGCTCGGGCTGATCGCGCGCTGGGCGATGCTGAGCACCGATGGCGATCTGTTCGGCGGCGATCTGCCGGGCTGGTTCGCGGAACTGTTCGGCGGCGCGTTGCTCGCCCAGATCGCCGACCGGCGCGGCGAATGCATCCACGCCGCCTGCCCGCATTTTTCAGTGTGTGTGATCGAGCGCGTGGTGCGTAATGCGCGCGAGGCGGACCTCGTGATCGCCAATCATGCGCTGGTGATGGCCCAGGCGGTGTGGGGCGGGCTGGATGATGACTATGTACCGACGCGCTATGTGTTCGATGAGGGGCACCATATTTTCGATGCCGCGGATTCGGCGTTTTCGGTGGAGTTGTCCGGCACCGCCATGGCGGAATTGCGCCGCTGGCTGCTGGGCGCGGAGGGCGCGCGCTCGCGGGCCAGGGGGCTGGCGAAACGGCTTGAGGATCTGATCGTCGACGACAAGCTCGCGGTGCATAAGGTCGAGGCCGTGCGCGCGGCGGCGAAAGCCCTGCCGGCGCCGATGTTTTCCACCCGGCTCGACCCGGAGCTGACAACGGCGGATAACCGGGCGGAGGCGTTTCTGCGCGCCCTGCGCGTGCAGGCCCGCGCCCGGGCGAGCGAGAATGATCTGAGGGGTGCGACAGGATTTGAGGTCGATCTGCACCCCGCCGATCCGGATTTACTGCCCGTGGCAAAGAACCTGTCATCCAGTTTCGAGATCTTGCGCCAGGCGCTGGTCGAGCTGCGGAATTATTTTCTCGACCGGCTGGATGAGGAAGCCGGGCTGCTGGAAGAGGCGACCACACAACGGCTGGAGGCGGTGGTGCGGAGCCTGAAGCGACGCGCCATCGACCCGGTGACATCCTGGCGCAATATTCTGGACAGTATGGCGCAGGCCCCGGCGCCGGGGGAACGTCCGGCGCGGGTGGAGTTTTTGCGCCTGGAGCGCGAGGCGGGCACCGATCGCGATGTGGCGCTGCTCTCGCACATGCTCGACCCGACCGAGGCGTTCACCCAGAGCATCGCCGCTCCGGCGCATGGCATGCTGATCACCTCCGCCACCTTGCGTGATGGCACCGAGCCAGAGACCGCCTGGGAGAATGCCGAAGCGCGGACCGGCATGGTGCATCTGGCGGCGCCGGCCATCCGCGCCGCGTTCGACAGCCCGTTCGACTATGCCGGACGCACGCGCATCGTGCTGGTTTCGGATGTGAACGGGCAGGATATGGGGCAGCTTGCCGGGGCGTATCAGGCGCTGTTCCAGGCTGCTTGCGGCGGCGCGCTCGGGCTGTTCACCGCCATCTCGCGGCTCAAGGCCGTGCAGGCGCGGATTGCGCCCAGGCTGGAGGAAGCCGGCATCCCGCTCTACGCGCAGCATGTCGATGCCATGGATAATGCCACTTTGGTGGATATTTTCCGCGCCGAGGAACATTCCTGCCTGCTGGGGACGGATGCGATGCGCGATGGCGTGGACATTCCCGGCAATGCGCTGCGCCTGGTGGTGTTCGAGCGCACGCCCTGGCCGCGCCCGGATATTCTGCACCGTGTCCGCCGCACGCATCTGAGCCATGGCGCGCCGAAGGAATATGACGATGCCATCGTGCGCTTGAGGCTGCGTCAGGCTTTTGGCCGGCTCATCCGGCGCGGCGATGACAAGGGGGTGTTCGTGCTGCTCGACAAACAAGCGCCCTCGCGGCTGTTTTCGGCGTTTCCCGAGGGCGCGCCGATCATCCGCTCCGGGCTGGCCGAGGCTGTGGTGGGGATCAGGCGGTTTCTGACGGAGTAGGCGGCGGGGTCTTTGGGCATTTCATTTCCGGCCGATAGTGAATGGCTTCAACGACTGGCGGCCCCCACCGCATGTTCAATGCGTGGCGTTGTAAACTTTCATGTCCCCGTCATGCGCCGCGCAGGTTCAGGCGCCTAGCCGGGTGAGCATGGCGGCTAGCCGTTCCACCGCCCGGCGCGAGGCGGCAAGTGCTCCTTCGGCCTCGATGCGCGGGCCGACCAGCTCCAGATCGAACAGCCCCTCATAGCCGGCCTCCAGAAGCTCCCCGATCAGCCGTTCCAGGGGGATGGCGCCATCCCCCGGCACGGCGCGGCACGGTGCGCTACGGTCGCCCAGCACATAATCGCTCACCTGCACCAGCCCGGTCACCGGCATCGCCCGCCGGAACAATTGCGCGAGCCCGGCCTCGGCCCAGCAGGGTTGCAGGTCGATGCAGATACCGGCACCTGAAATTTCCGAAAGCGTAATGGTATCCGCCAGCGTATGCGCGATATGGATATCGGCATTGAATGCCGAGGCATTCTCGATCATCAGCGTCATGCCACGCGCCGCGGCGAGGTCCCTGGCCGGCGCCAGCAGTGCCGCAAACCGCGCCGCCGCCTGCTCCCAGCTCAAGCCGCCGCGCCCGCCGGTCTGCAGGTAAATCGCCTTTGTCCCCAGCGCCGCGGCAACATCCATCGCCTTAAGCAAGCCCTCCGCGGCCGCGCCACGATCCTCCTCAATGTTGGGATACAGGGCGAAGGGGTGGTTGAGCGTCGCGGTTCGCGGCCCGCCTTGTTCAGCCCGCTCGCGCACCTCCGCCACAAGCTCCGGCTGCATCAGGCGAAGCGAGACGAGGGTCATGTGCGCCACGCCGAGTTGCCGGCAATGCGCGACGAAATCCGTGGTGCTCTCCTGAATGAAGGCGACCTGATGCAGTGAGATGCGCGGATGCATGAATTTCCCCCGGTCTGGTGGCGGGCGGATGGGGTTCACCCTCCAAAGTTGGATGAAGTTAATCAGCCCGACCTCGACTTGTAAACGCCGACATGCCAGCACCCGTGGTTCACGGCCCCGACAAGTTGGGTTATGAGCCCTCCAGCACCGCCGTATCGCCCCGAGGACAAATGATTCGCCTGGATAATGTCAGTAAACAGAACGGCACCCGCCTGATCTTCGTCGAGGCCTCCGCGGCCTTGCATCGCGGCGAGAAAATCGGCCTCGTCGGGCCAAACGGCGCCGGCAAGACCACGCTGTTCCGCATGATAACCGGCCAGGAGGAGCCCGATGAAGGCCTCATCCTGGTGGATCGCGGCGTCAGTATCGGGTTTTTCAGCCAGGATGTCGGCGAGATGGAAGGCCGCAGCGCGGTTGCCGAAGTCATGGCCGGCGCCGGCCCGGCCGCTGAAATCGGCGCCGAATTATCCCGCCTCGAAGCCGCCATGGCCGATCCGGCGCAAATAGATGAACTCGACGCCATCATCGAGCGCTTCGGCGAGGTGCAGTCGCGCTTCGAGGAGCTGGATGGTTACGCGCTGGATGGCCGCGCCCGCGAGGTGCTCGATGGCCTGGGCTTCAGCCAGGAGATGATGGATGGCGATGTCGGCAAACTCTCCGGCGGCTGGAAGATGCGCGTGGCTCTGGGCCGCATCCTGCTCATGCGCCCCGATGTCATGCTGCTAGACGAGCCTTCCAACCATCTCGACCTTGAAAGCCTGATCTGGCTGGAGACATTTCTCTCCGGCTATGACGGCGCCTTGCTGATGACCTCGCATGACCGTGAATTCATGAACCGTGTCATTAACAAGGTCATCGAAATCGACGCCGGCAGCCTCACCAGTTTCTCCGGCGATTACGAATTTTATGCCCGCCAGAGCGCCCTTAATGAAAAGCAGCTCCAGGCCCAGTTCGAGCGCCAGCAGGCCATGCTGGCCAAGGAGATCGCCTTCATCGAGCGCTTCAAGGCGCGCGCCAGCCACGCCGCCCAGGTGCAGAGCCGGGTCAAGAAACTCGACAAGATCGACCGCGTCGAGCCGCCCAAACGCCGCCAGACCATCGCCTTCGATTTCCGCCCGGCCCCGCGTTCGGGCGACGACGTGGCCAATCTGCGCGGCGTGCATAAGCGCTACGGCAGCAAGGTCATATATGAAGGGCTGGACCTGCTGGTCCGCCGCAAGGATCGTGCCTGCGTGCTCGGCATCAACGGCGCCGGCAAATCCACATTGCTTAAACTCGTTACAGGAACGGCAGAACCCGACGCAGGTTCGGTCGCGCTCGGCGGCAGTGTCAAAATGGGTTACTTCGCCCAGCATGCCATGGACCTGCTGGATGGCGGCAGCACCGTGTTCGAAACCCTGGACGCCGCCTTTCCCCATGCCGGGCAGGGCGCTCTGCGTACGCTGGCCGGTGCTTTCGGCTTTTCCGGCGACGAGGTGGAAAAACGCTGCCGCGTGCTCTCCGGCGGCGAGAAGGCCCGGCTGGTGATGGCGCTGATGCTGTTCGACCCGCCGAACTTCCTGGTGCTCGATGAACCGACAAATCACCTCGATCTCGCAACCAAAGAAATGCTGATCACAGCACTCGCTCAATATGAGGGCACCATGCTGTTCGTCTCGCATGACCGTCATTTTCTCGCCGCGCTCTCCAACCGCGTGCTGGAACTCACACCCGGCGGCATCCACCAATATGATGGCGGCTACACCGAATACGTCGCCCGCACCGGCCAGGAAGCGCCCGGTCTGCACAAGTAGATTTAGGCACAAACAACCATCAGAGCAGGGGAACATCATGGTACAGCAGAAAACCTACCGCGTCGTGCAATGGGCCACGGGCAATGTCGGCACACGCGCGTTGCGCACCATTATCGAGCATCCCCGCATGGAACTTGCCGGCCTCTATGTCAGCTCGCCTGAAAAGACCGGCAAGGATGCCGGCACGCTGGCCGGGCTGGCGCCCATCGGCATTGCCGCCACCAGCACGCTGGCCGATATCGTGGCGCTGGATGCCGATTGCGTCGTCTACATGCGCCAGGGCACCGACCCTGACGAGCTTTGCGCCCTGCTCGCCTCGGGCAAGAACATCGTCACCACGCGGGGCGATTTCCACCACCCGCGCTCCATGGACCCGGCCTTGCGCGCCCGCATCGAGCAGGCCTGCGCCGCCGGCGGCACCTCCATCTACAGCACCGGCTCCAGCCCCGGCTTCATCACCGAGGCCCTGGCCATCCCGCTGCTCTCGCTCTCGCGCCGGCATGACTGTCTGACGATCGACGAATATGCCGACATGTCGAGCCGTGATTCTCCCTACATGATTTTCAACATCATGGGCTACGGCGCCGATCCGGGCAGCTTCGACCAGGCCAAGGTCGACTACATCAAAACCGATTTCGCCGCCTCTCTCTCACAGATCGCCGATGCCATGAACCTGCCCATCGAGGCGTTCACCGCCATCGGTGAAATGTCCGCCGCCCGCAACACGGTTCAAATCGCCGCCGGCACCATCGAAAAAGGCAAGGTCGCGGCGCTGCGCATCACCGTTACGGGCCTGCGCGCCGGCAAGCCGGTTTTGCGTTTCCGCGCCAACTGGTACTGCACCACTGATATCGAAGCCGATTGGAGCCTGCGGGAATCCGGCTGGCGCGTCCGTGTCGAGGGCGACACGCCGCTCGATGTCAACCTCACCTATCCCGTGGCCCCGGAGGACTACGCCGCCTTCACCCCCGGCCTCACCGGCCACCGCGCCGTCAACGCCATCCCCGCAGTCTGTGCGGCGGCCCCCGGCATCCGCACCACGGTCGACCTGCCGCAGATCATCCCGCTATTCTGAACCCCCACTATTCTGAACCTCCGCGCCGGGGCGCCCGCAAGCGCCCCGGCGAAGTTCAAGCCACCGCCGGCATGATCTCCTCCGCCACGAATTGCGTGTAATCGAAATATTCCTCGATACCCCGAAGCGGCGGGATCGCCACGGAACTCATCGTCACCCCCAGCGTGGCCAGCCAGGCCAGGCCATCGATGATCTCCTGCTTGCTCTTGCCCGGCACCGCACGCGGATCGTCGATCGGCACATGGCCCTCGCCCACCCGCCGCGTCGAAATGCCGTAAAAAACATCCGTGAGCCGGCCATTATAATCCGGCTGCGATCTGATGAAATCGAGCCGCTCCGGAATGTCTTCCGGCTTCGTCAAAAACGGCCACCAGCCGCTCGCATGCCGCGCGATGCGCTTCAGCACGGCATCCGCATCTCCACCCATCCACACCGGGATATGCGGCTTCTGCACCGGCTTCGGCTCGAAGGCGACATCGCGGAACGAAACATATCTGCCCTCGAAAACCGGATCATCCTTGGTCCATAATTCGATGATGGCGGCGAGATATTCATCGCTCATCCGCCCACGCTCATGGAACGGCACGCCGAGCAGTTTGAACTCTTCCTCAAGCCAGCCAACTGCGAAGGTAATGGTCACCCGCCCGCCGCTCAACCAATCCATCGTCGCCAGGGCTTTCGCCGTGACAATGGGATTCTGCAGCGGCAGAACCGCGATGCAGGAATTCACCCGGATGGTTTCGGTCGCCCCGGCAAAATGCGCCATCGCCGTATAGGCGTGGAAATAATGCGGGCCGGATAATGCAACATGCGAGCGCGGGATGATATGGTGCTCCGGCACGCTGATCTGCGCATAGCCCAGCCTGTCCGCCCAGCGCGCCAGCCTGGTCTGGTCGGCACCAGTCACCGCCGCCTCCCATGGCTGGCATATCGCCTTCAGCCGCAGCATATGCGGCATCGCAAATCCGAGTTTCATGGCGCATCTCCTTTATGCTTTTTATCCACGCCAACCCTAGCCCCCAGGCGCGGGCATGGGCAATCGCCTTTCGCAGGCCACCGGCCCGGCGATTAGTGCCGTATTTTGATATCATGGCCGCTTCGGGACATCATGCGGAGAAGCGTTCAGTGCCGCCCCGGCATAGTCTGCCCCTCATAAAATCGGGAGAGCCCGCCATGGATATCGGCGTTGCCGGAAAACTCGTCATCGTCACCGGCGCCACCGCCAATATCGGGCGCGCCATCGCGCTGGATTTCGCCCAGGAAGGTGCGCGGCTGATTGCCGTCGGGCGCGATGAAGCGGCTGGCGCGCGCGTCATCGCCGAAGCGCTGTCGCGCGGTGCCGCGGCTGCGGTTTTCGTCAAGGCGGACCTGCTGGACCCCGCATCCCCCGCGCGCATTCTCGAAGCCGCCGAAGCACTCGGCCCGGTTGAAATCCTGGTCAACAATGTCGGCGGCAATGTCGGCGCCGGATTTTTCGCCGATTCCGACCCAGCCAGCTGGCAAGGCGATATCGACATCACACTGATGACGACCCTGCGCATGACCCATGCCGTGCTGCCGGGCATGATCGCGCGTAAATCCGGCCGCATCATCAATATCGGCTCCACCTCCGGCATCGTCGGTGACTACATGCTGCCCGTGTATTCAGCCGCCAAGGGCGCGGTCCATGCATTTACCCGCGTGCTCGCCAAGGAGGTCGGCCAGCACAACATCACGGTCAACTGCGTGGCGCCCTACGGCACCGTATCGGATGATCCCGCCGCTTTCAGCACAGGCAGCCGCTTCAATCGCGAGACAGGTTTTTTCAAGGACGCCTTTCACGGCACATCGCCCGAAGATATGAAAAAACGCGCCCGCACCGGCCCGCTCGCCCGCCCGGTGGCGCGCCCCGAGGAGGTTTCCGCCGCCGTGCTCTACCTTGCCTCAAAGCGCGCGGATTTCGTAACCGGCCAGATCATGCAAGTCGATGGAGGAACATTGCTGTGAGAAATATCGGTATCGACTTCATCTCCGTCTTCGGCCTGCCGCCGGTGGAATTCGCCGCTCTGGCAGGCGGCCTCGGCTGCCAGCACATCAGCATCGCCATGACACCCATGGCTGGCAACCCGCATAACTACCCCGCATGGTCGTTGCACGACGATGCCGCGCTGCGCCGCGACTTCATGGCCGCGCTGGCGGACCACGGCGTCACCATCTCCCTGGCCGAAGGTTTTCTGGTCTGGCCCGGCAAGGACATAAGGGAGGCCGCGGCGGATATCGCCTTGATGCGCGAACTTGGCGCCCCCACCGTCAACATCGTGGCCGTGGAGCCGGACTGGGATCGCGGCATCGCGCAGCTCGCGGCCTTCGCCGATATGGCGCGGGAAAACGGCATGCAGGCCACGGTCGAGATGATGCCCGGCATGCCCATCGGCAACCTCGCAAGCGCTGTCAGGGCCATTGCCGAAGCCGGCCAGCCGAACCTGCGCCTGCTTCTCGATTCGATGCATGTGTTCCGCTCCGGCGGCACTGTGGCGGAAGTCGCCGGACTTGACCCCAGACTGATCGGCTACGTCCAGATCTGCGATGCCCCGTTCATTTCGAAATATGCCGCCTATGGCGATGAGGCGCGATATGACCGCCTGCCGCCGGGCGAAGGCGAGTTGCCACTGCGCGACTTCATCGCCGCCCTGCCGCCCCAACTGATGCTGGGCCTGGAAATCCCCATGCGGGCCGAAGCCGAGGCCGGCATTGGCCCGGCCGTGCGCCTCGGCCGCTGCGTTTCAGCAACGCGCGCCCTTATGGAATAAACCCGCGCGCTACTGCGCCGCCAGCTTCGCTTCAAGCTCACGGATTTCCGAGCGCAGCCACATCGTCTCGCTCAAATTCGTGCCCCCGGACAGCTCCAGCAGCCGTACCGAGGCATCCCGCTTCACCGTGAGCGCGCTGATGTTTCCCGCCTCCGCGCCGAGCGCGATATCGCACAGATGAATCGCCTCAAGCGGCTCGTCCTGCGCCAGCCTCTGCCGCGCCCGCGCCGCCAGCACTTCCGCTCCACCGGCCAGTTCGGCGATATCCGCATCCACGCTGGCACGCGGCACACCGTAAAGCTCGGTGGTGGACTCATAATGGAACCATCCGGAATATTCCTCCCAGATGCTCTTCACCGCCCAGGAAACCTTGCCATGGAATTCGCCGATGGCGATCTCCTCCGGCAGTTTCACCTCGCGCATGAGGGTATGGACATCCTTCCCGGCCTTCATACCCTCGCGTGTATAGTCGCGCACCCATTCCACGGCCGCATACATCCGGTCCAGATCCGCGCGGATGCGCGCCGCACCGATAATCGGCTCGCCATGGCCGGTAATGAGAATTTCCGCGCCCAGCCGCCGCACCCGGTCCAGCGAGCGCAAATACGTACGCGCCAGCCGGGGCTTGTCGCCACGCAGCGTGTTCAGGAACGGCATCGAGAGAAACACCGGACCGAACTGGTTGCCGGTGAACAGCACTTTTTCATGCGGCATCCACACGGCAAGTGAATCCGTGGTTTCGCCATCGGGCACCCAGAGCAGCTCGAAGCGCCGCCCGCCCTGCTCGAACGCATAATGATCGCCGACCAGCACATCCGGCACCACCTCGGGCAAGGGCGGCATCGGCCCTTCCATCTTCATGGTCGAGCCCCAGAGTTTTTTCGTGCGCGGCCCGAAAAACGGCTGCATCGAATTCATGTCATACATATTGTCGAGAAAAGCCGATTGCACGATGATCTGGGTACCCGGCTCCTTGAAGGCATCGAGCCCACCGTAATGGTCGGAATGGCTCTGCGTCAGGATGATCGCTCTGAGAGGCCCGGTCTGATGCGCCCCCAGCAGCGCCTTGTTGCGCGCCGCCCCGCCGGGAAAGCCGGTATTGACCATCACATCGCCATCCGCCGTGGTGACGAGATAGGCGTTGGAAATATCCCGCGCCATGAAGATGAAATCGGTAATCGCCACCGCTTCCGTCTGCGTATCGCCCTGGCGGACGAGGCTGGCGAGATGCGGCGCGGCCTCCTTCGGCGCGGCGCTCATGCCGGCGCGTCCCCAAACCGGATCATCACTTTCGCCGATTGCGGGGTGGCGGCCACCGCGAAGCCTTCGAGCACGTCATCAAAGCCGAAGCGATGGCTGATCAGCTGCGCCAGTTTGCCTTGCAGCCGGGGCAGGGCGGCCACCACCTCGGGCATCTCGGTCGGATAGCCCACGGCGGTGGTGAGCTGCATCTCCGTTGTCAGCATGGCGCCGAGATGAATGGAAACCGGCTTCATATAGGCCGCCGTGATCACCATGCGGCCCTGATAGCGGATGAAGCTGATCACATCGGAGAGAATATTCGGCCCCCCGGCGGCATCGATATAGGCATCGGTATCGGCGACTTCGCGGCCAAAATAATGGTGGTGCCCGTGCAACGCAAACAGCCGCTCGCGCAGGTTTTCCGTCCCGGCATTGATCACCGCCTTGGCCCCCAATGCCAGCGCCCGCTCCAGCCGTTCCGGCGCCAGATCCACCGCGATCACATCCTCCACGCCCCGGTCCACCAGCCACAGCACCATGGCGAGGCCAATCGGCCCGCAGCCGAACACCACCACCTTATCGCCCGGCTTAGCCTGGCTGCGGTTCACGCCATGCAGCGCCACCGCCAGCGGCTCGGTCAGCGCCGCGATGTCGAAAGACACATCATCGGCTATGGGGAGCAGGCTGTCGCCGACCCTGGCATCGCGCACCAGCACCTCGTCGGTAAACGCGCCCTCCGTCCCGCCGCTGCCGATATTGCTCGGCGTGTTCATCGGGTTGATGGCGACGCGCTGGCCGATGAACGCATCCTTCACATTGGCGCCCACGGCGACGACTTCCCCGGCGGCCTCATGGCCGATCGGCGTCACCCCGCCCTCAGGCCGGTGGATGCCGCCCCATTTGATATAGCTGAGATCGCTGCCGCAAATGCCGCAGGCCTTGATCCTGACGATGACATCCGCATCACCGGCAACGGGTGCTGCTTTCGGATCAAGCCGGACATCGTTAACGCCGTGAATATTGAGGACGCGCATGCTGGGTCTCCCGTTTGGCCGTATGAATCCGGGCCTTCACCATCACGATGAAAGCCCGGCAGGGGTTACATCGGGCGGACCATATAGCCGCCATCGACGGTAATGGTCTCGCCGGTCACGAAGGACGAGGCATCGCTCGCGAGAAACGCGCCGATACCCTCGAAATCCGCCGGATAGCCAACGCGCGGGATCGGCGTCTTACCGCCCATGAACTTGGCAACCGGGGTCTGGTCGTCGCCGGTCATACCCGTGGAAATAAGCCCCGGCGCGATGATGTTGGCGCGGATCGCATATTTGCCGAATTCCACCGCCATGCCACGGATGATGGCGCCAAGGGCGGCCTTGGAGCCGGCATAATGCGGCTTGCCCGGCAGACCCATGAACATGGAAAGGCTGCCGCAGGCCACCAGCGAGCCGCCCGGCTCACCGGCCTCGGCGCGCTGCACCATCAGCTTGGCGGCCTCGCGCAGCGTGTAATAGGCGCCGTGCAGGTTGAGGTCGATGAGGCTGTGATATTCCTCATTCGTCAGCGTGAGAAAGGAGTTGGCCTGGGCCGAGGCCCCGGAATTGGCGAACACGCAGTCGATGCGGCCATGCGCCGCCATCAGCGCGGCATAGCCGGCGATGATCTGGTCCTCCTTGGACACATCGACCTGCCGGGTAACAACGCGCCCGGCCCCTGCGGCCTCAAGCTCGGCTTTCGCGGCGGCATTCTTCTCGGCCGAGCGGCCCCAGATCTCAAGATCGCCGCCCATCTTGGCGACCCCCATGGCAAAGCCGAACCCGATGCCGCTATTCCCACCGGTCACCAGCGTCACCTTGCCGGTCAGATCAAAAAGCCCTTTGGACATAAATACTCCCCTGCGCGGCGCTGCCGCGTCTTTCCGGTTGCGCGGCTATATCCCGCGCGCGGCGCACCGCGCGCAACAGCGTGTTATATCGATCATCGGCCGTTCTGGCGCCGCCCGGCCGCAAAGCGAATTGCCATGATTTGTCCGGCCATGCTACGCTGGCGAAAACACGCCAAATCACAAAAGCCACAACACACGAGAACATCGAGAACATAAAGAGTGAAACAATGGCCATAGCCTTTGGCGGTCTGGCAACCTCTGGTGATACCCGCAAGGGGATCATGACCGTTGATGCCGAGCTTAGCGTACCATCCGCCACCATCCAGGTGGTGCGCATCGACCTGGACGCGCCTGGGGAAAACTTCGTGCGCCGGGATATTTACTGGCTCGACCTCGCCGTTACCCCGCGCCCGGCCAATGCCCGCGTCTGCTTCCAGGACCACTGGGCCCCCCACCGCTTCGAGCCGCTGGGCCGCGTGTTCATGGCGCCGCCAGATGAGCTGATGCGCGTCAAGGGCGATGGCGGCAGCCAGGTCTCCATCCTCTGCCTGCTGCAACGTGACATGTTTCAGCGCTGGCTTGGCCAGGAACTGGAATGGACCGAACGCCGCCTCGAGGCCACCCTCAGCGTCCCCTCCGAGGAGGTGCAGCAGCTCCTGCTGCGCCTGGGACAGGAAGCGCGCAACCCCGGCTTCGCGAGCCACGCCTATTCCGAGGCCATGGCGGTACAGATCGCCATCGAGCTCAACCGCTACTACCTGGCGCTCGACAAGGATTGCAGCGCTGGCGGCCTGGCGCCCTGGCGGCTGAAAATGATCGAGGAACGCCTGCGCGAGGTCCGCAGCCCGCCCACCCTCACGGAGCTGGCCGCGCTCTGCGGCCTGTCCATCCGCCAGCTCACCCGCGGCTTTCGCGCCAGCCGGGAATGCTCGATCGGCGATTACATCGCTCGCACCCGCATCGACAACGCCAAGCGCCTGCTCGGCAGCGGCGAGAGCGTGAAGTCCATCGCCTTTTCCATGGGTTTCGGCTCGCCCTCGGGCTTCTGCTACGCCTTCCGCCGCGCCACCGGCAGCACCCCCCGGCAATACCGCATGCAGCTCACCGCGACCGCCGCCCGCCGCCCGCATTAGCAGCCACCGTTGCGCGCGGAATACGGCCGGGCATCGATATTCTGGCCAAGCCTGACGATCCGGCCGCGTTGCGGTCCATAGGTATCCGCGCCAATGGTGACCCGATCACGCCAAAAACATGAATCCAGGGAGGCCCAGAATGGCAGCGCAGTTGGTAACCGGCGAACTCATCGAGGCGGCACAGCGCGCCACTGGGCTGGAGCAGTTCGGCGGCAATAGCTTCCGCGAGGGGCTTGAGGTCATCGTCGCCGATGTCAACCAGGGCGCGCCCCGCCCGCCGGAGCTGCTCGCCCGGCTGCATTACGGCCTGGTCAAAGCCCTCAGCGACCGGCTGAAGGTCACCGCCGCCATTGCCGCCCGGCCGGAAGTGCTGGACCGGCCGATCACCCGCCCGGTTTTCGTCTTCGGCATCCCGCGCACCGGCACCACTCTGCTCAATAACCTGCTCGCCGCCGACCCCAACCGCCGCTCGCCCCTGAAATGGGAGCTGGATGACCCCGTGCCGCCGCCCACGGCCGATGAGCTTTACACAGGCCCGCGCGCCCTCGCGGCGCTGGAAATGGACCGCAAAATGCAGGCGGCCGCCCCCTCGGCGAGCAAATATTATCGCGGTGCCGCCACCTACCCGCATGAATGCGTGTGGATACTGGCGCATGAATTCAACACCCTGATGTGGGAATCGGCCGGCAAGCTGCCGCAATACCGCGAGTGGTTTTTCAATGCGGATGCCACCCCGGCCTATGAATACCACAAAAAATTCCTGCAACTGCACCAGGCCGATGCCCCCGGCATCTGGAACCTGAAAATGCCGTCGCATATCCTCAACATCCAGACGCTGCTGAAAATCTACCCCGATGCCAGGCTGGTCTGGACGCATCGCGACCCCTACACCGCCACCGGCTCGCTCTGCAGCCTCATCAGCCTCGGCCACCAGGCCTATCTGGGCAAGGTGGATTACGAGTGGCTGGGGCAGAACTACCCCTGGCAGGCCGCCGAACACGCGCGGCGCGGCATGGCGGCGCGCGATGCGATCGGCGAGGACCGCATCATCGACGTGCAATATGCCGATATGATGCGCGACCCGATGGGCGTGATGCGTAAGCTGTACAAGCAGCTCGGCGATGATTTCACCCCCGAGGCGGAAGAAGGCATGCAGGCCTGGGTCGATGACAACCCGCAAGGCAAGTTCGGCCGGCATGAATACAAGCTCGCCCAGTTCGGCCTGACGAAAACGCAGCTTGAACCGATGTTCGAGGCGTATCTCAAGCGCTATCCGGTAGAAATGGAAGGCTGAGAGGCTGTTACAAAACGCCGTACTGCGGACAGTGCCGAGACCACGGGCTTTGATGATGCGAGTGTTCCGTGAGCCCCGGCCCCTGGAACATGCGCTGGCATCATCCTTTATCCAGCGGCATTCTGGATCAAACCATGGCGTGTCGGCGGATGGATTTCGGCCTGATCCTGCACCCGCCGTATCGTCAGGGGGCCGGCGCGCAGCAGGCTGGGGGCTGCGGTAAAGCTGAAGCTGCAATGGCCGCGCCCCAGGCCCGCCTGCCGGAGGTCATGGCGATAGTCACATGCCAGGACCGTGCCGATAAGCAAATTGCCGGCTATCATTTCGAGCAACACGGGGAAATGCGGATTTGCCGCGTCCCAGGCCCAGCCGCGGATCAAACCAGCCGATGATACCTCATCGATGCAGCCATCCAGCGCCCCCGGCCTGGTGGCGATGCCGGCCAGAAGCGGGCGGAGCACAGCCTCAAGGCCGGGACCTTCGAGCGGGCGGGAGGCGCAGAGCGAGAGCGTCAGGGGTTCGGGATAATCCGGGTACAAGGCGAAAAATTCGGCGGCGTTATGGAACGCGCCGCGCAGGCCAGGGCCGTCGGCATAGGATTCCGACCATACGCCTTCAGCGAGGACGCAATCATGCGTGTCGAATTCCAGCTGGAAATAATCCACCCGCTCCGGGCAGCCATCCTGCGTGATGGTGATGCCGTTAACCAATAATCTGGCAAGCACAAGCACGCCGCCCACCAGCATCGAATGGCCGGGCGAGATGGATAGATCACGCTTCGGCAGGTTATGGCCCCAGCAACCGGCGGAAATTTTAACCGG
>JAKBAV010000036.1 GCA_021826225.1 Pseudomonadota bacterium
TCATCGCCGTGCTGGGCGGCTTCGCCCTGGTGGCGCTCGGCGGCTATTTCGGCATCGGGCGGTGGGTCGTCAAACCGCTCGCCACGCTGCGCGCCGCCATGAAGCGCCTGGCCCAGGGCGAGCTCGATATCGTGCTCGATGCCAGCCGCGGGGATGAGATCGGCGCAATGGCGCGCAGCGTGCAGGTGTTCCGCGACGCCGCGCGGGAAAAGGCCAGGCTGGAGGATCTCGGGGCGGCCTCGGCGCGCGAGGTTGAAATGGAGCGCGAGCGGGCGGCCAGCGCGCGCGAGGCGGCTGCGGCATCGCAGGCGCTGGTCGTGGAGAGCGTGGCGGACGGGCTGGAGCGCCTTTCCAGCGGCGATCTGCTTTACCGTCTCAACGTCACCTTCGCGCCCGAATACGAAAAACTCCGCATGGATTTCAACGGCGCCATGGAGACTCTGGAGCGGACCATCCAGGGCATTGCCGCCAACACGCAAGGGGTACGCGCCGGCGCCGCCGAGATCACCCGCTCCTCTGACGATCTCGCCCGCCGCACCGAACGTCAGGCGGCCAGCCTGGAGGAAACCGCGGCGGCCCTCGCCGAAATCAACGCCACCGTGGGAAAAACCGCGAGCGGCGCCACCCAGGCGCGGGATGTTGTGAGCACCGCCAAATCCGATGCCGAACGCTCCGGCGCCGTGGTGCGCGAAACCGTGACGGCGATGCAGGCGATCGAGACGTCGTCCAAGCAGATTTCAAACATCATCGGTGTTATCGACGAGATTGCCTTCCAGACCAATCTTCTGGCACTTAATGCCGGGGTCGAGGCGGCGCGGGCGGGCGATGCCGGGCGCGGCTTCGCGGTGGTGGCGACGGAGGTGCGCGCCTTGGCCCAGCGTTCCGCCGATGCCGCCAAGGAAATCAAGGCGCTGATTTCCGCTTCCGGGGCGCAGGTCGAGGCGGGTGTCCGGCTGGTCGGCGAAACGGGGGGCGCGCTCACCAGAATCGTCGAGCAGGTCGCAAAGCTTTCCGATCTGGTCGGCAATATCGCGCATTCGGCACAGGAGCAGGCCAGCGGGCTCGGCCAGGTCAATGCCGCCGTCAACCAGATGGACCAGGTGACGCAGCAGAATGCCGCCATGGTCGAGGAAGCCACGGCGGCAAGCCATGCGCTGGCGGCGGAGGCAGGCGAGCTGTCGCGCCTGGTCGCGCAGTTCAGCGTCGGCGAGAGCGCCGCGCCACCGCTGTCCCGGCTGCCGGAACGGCGGCCTGAAAAACGCGCGCCCGCCAGTGCCGGAATGCGCCAGCCCGCTGCCGTTATCCAAGCCCCGCCTGCCGGAAAATTCGTCGCTCTGGCCAAGGCCGGCACGGCCTCCACCAGCGTGGCGGACGCCGATTGGGACGAATTCTGAACCATGACACCACGTAAGCGGCATATGCCGCCATTTTCAGGACACACAGCATGAGCAACGCGCTGGAACTGCCGACCATACTCGACCTCATCGCCGCACCTGGCCTGCTAGAGGCCTTCATCAGCCGGCGTGGCCGCGCCCTGGCGGTGGATGCCGGAGCGGTGCAGCGCCTCGGCGCGCAATGCCTGCAGGTGCTGCTGGCGGCCCGCGCCGCATGGGTGGCGGATGGCATGGCCCTGGCTTTGGAAAACCCGTCCGACGAGTTTTCCGCGACTCTGGAACTGCTGGGCGCGTCTCCTAGGGATCTGACGCATGAGGCGCAACACGATGGCCCCGATCTGGGTGCAAACAAGGAGCTGGCTGCATGAGCACCACGGTACTGACGGTCGATGATTCCCGCGCGATGCGCGACATGCTGCGGCATTCGCTGGCGGCGGCGGGCTTCCGCGTGATCCAGGCGGAAGACGGCCTGCACGGGTTGGAAATGCTGGAGACGGAAACGCCCGATGTCATCGTCACCGACATCAACATGCCGCGCATGGACGGGTTCGGCTTCATCGAGGCGGTGCGCCGCGATGTGGCGCGCAAGGCTCTGCCGGTGCTGGTGCTCACCACGGAGGTAGATGTCGAGAAAAAAAGCCGTGCCCGCGCCGCCGGTGCCACGGGCTGGATCGTGAAACCCTTCGACCCGGTGAAACTGATCGAAGCGATCCGCCGCGTCTCGGCCTGAAGACCTGAAGAGGAGCTAGCACATGGAAGACCCGATGGCGGCGATCCGGGAAACTTTTTTCCAGGAATGTGAAGAGCAGTTGGCGGAACTCGAAACCGGTTTGATCGCCATGGAGAATGGCACCGCCGAGCCGGAAACGGTGAATGCCGTGTTCCGCGCCGTGCATTCAATGAAGGGCGGGGCGGGGATCTTCGCCCTCGACCAGCTCGTCCGTTTCGCCCATGTGTTTGAAACCGCGCTCGACAAGGTACGCTCGGCCACGCTCGCCGCCACCCCCACAGTGCTAGGCGTGTTTCTGCGCGCGGCCGATGTGCTGGCGGATCTGGTGCGCGCGGCGCGCGAAAACACCACCGTCGATGACAGCCGCACGAAAGCCCTGGTTGCGGAATTCGACCAGATCAACGATGCCGGCGAGGCACCCGAGGCCGTGACGCGCGAGGCACCCCCGCCCGTATCCGGCGGCTTGTTCGCGCCGGTGGCGGCACCCGAACCGGCATGGGAGATCAAATTCACCCCGCGCCCGGCGCTTTACGCCAAAGCCAATGAAACCGCGTTGCTGCTGCGCGAGCTCCGCCGCCTCGGCGAGCTGGATGTGGTGCTCGACACCACGCAGCTGCCCGAACTCTCGGAGCTTGATCCGGAAGGCGCCTATCTCACCTGGCATATCAGGCTCATTGGCGATTGCGACGAAGCCGCCATCCGCCATGTCTTCGAATTCGTCGAGGATGACAGCGTGCTTGTCATTACCCCGCCCGAGCCGGAGCCGGCCGCGTCCGAGGAGCCGGCGGGCTTCCTGCCCGGTACGGTCATCACCGGGGATAATGGTTTCAAATTCGAATTTTTCCCACCGCCCATGGCCGATGAGGAGGAAGCCGAGGCCGCCGCGCCAGCTGCTGTGGCGGCTCCCGCGGTGGCTCCGCGCGAGGCCGCCGCCCCGCCTGTGCCTAAACACCCCGCCGTCGAGGCCATGGCGGCAAAGGCCGAGGCCGCGGGCGCGGTTTCCGCCACCATCCGGGTCGATCTCGATCGTGTCGACCGCATGATCGATCTGGTCGGCGAACTCGTCATCAACGAAGCCATGCTGAGCCAGCGTGTGCTGGAGGCCGGTATCGCCCGCGCCTCGGGCGTTGCCATGGCGTTGGAAGAGCTTGAGCATCTGACGCGCGAAATCCAGGATAGCGTGATGGCGATTCGCGCCCAGCCGGTGCGCTCGGTATTCCAGCGCATGCCCCGCCTGGTGCGCGAGGTGGCGGCGCAGACGCATAAGCAGGTGCGCCTCGTTACCGAAGGCGAAGGCACGGAAGTTGATAAAACGGTCATCGAGCGCATCGCCGATCCGCTGACGCATATGATCCGCAATGCCATCGATCACGGGCTGGAAAGCACGGAAAAACGTATCGCGGCGGGTAAGCCGGCGGAAGGCACGGTCAAGCTCATCGCGTTGCATCGCTCCGGGCGCATCGTGCTGGAAGTCTCGGATGATGGCGGCGGCATCAACCGCGCACGGGTCAGGGAAAAGGCCATCGAGAATGGCGTAATCGCGGCCGATGCCCAGCTCTCGGATGATGAGATCGACAACCTCATCTTCCTGCCCGGATTTTCCACGGCGGCGAAGGTCTCGGACATATCCGGCCGCGGCGTGGGCATGGATGTGGTGCGGCAATCCGTGGCAGCACTTGGCGGGCGCATTTCCATCTCCTCGCGTCCCGGCCTCGGCTCCACCTTCACCCTTTCGCTGCCGCTCACCCTCGCGGTGCTGGATGGCATGGTGGTCTCCGCCCATGGCCACACGCTCATCATCCCGCTGAGTGCCATCGTGGAGACGCTGAAGCCCCGCGCCCAGGATGTGTTTCCGCTCGACCACGAGATCAACGTGCTCGCCCTGCGCGGCGGCTATGTGCCGATGGTCGATGTTGCGGCCAGTCTTGGCTACAGCGAAACCTTCATCGAGCCCGAGCAATCCGTGGCGCTGCTGGTGGAAGGCGAGGGCGGGGTGCGCGCCGTGCTGCTGGTCGATGCGATCCATGGCCAGCGCCAAGTCGTCATCAAGAGCCTTGAGGTCAATTACCGCGCGGTGCCCGGCATCGGCGCCGCCACGGTCATGGGCGATGGCCGCGTCGCGCTGATCCTCGATGTCGATGCCGTGGTGCGCCATGCCCGCTCCGATGCGGGCGGCCGCAATGCTGAACAATTATCTCTGTCCGATGCCAGCTAAGACCCGGCGCTGCTTAAAGGAAAAACGGCAATGAGTGTAACGATGCAAGCCGATCCTGCCATCCGCGAACTGATCGCCTTCAGGGTCGGCCTCCAGGAATTCTGCATCAATGTGATGATGGTGCGTGAAATCCGCGGCTGGACGGCCGCCACCGCGCTGCCGCGCTCGCCGCGCTATGTCCGCGGCGTCATCAACCTGCGCGGCGCGGTGCTGCCCATTGTCGACCTCGCCATCCGCCTGGGCCTGCCGGCGAGCGAGCCTACGGCGCGCAACGTCATCATCGTGGTGCAGATCGGCCAGCAGCAGATCGGCCTGCTGGTCGATGCCGTGTCGGACATCCTCACCGCCAACAGCGCCAACATCCAGCCCTCGCCTGATGTCTCGTCCGATCTTGTGCGGGCCTTCGTGAAAGGCTTGCTCCCCGTTGATGGCCGCATGATCAGCCTGATCTCCCTCGACAACGCCTTGCCACGCGAGCTCGAAGCCGCATGAGCACCGTAATCGCGACCTCGCCGCAGATTGTCGAGAATGCCGAATTCGCCTTCACGGCAACGGATCTCGACGCCATCGTTCGTATCATGATGCAGGAGACAGGCATCTCGTTGAGCCGTGCCAAGGGCAATCTCATCTATTCGCGCCTGGCCAAGCATCTGCGTCGCCTCGGCTTGCGCAGCTTCGCGCAATACTGCCAGCTCGTCGAAAGCCAGGCGGGCGAGGCCGAACGCCAGGAGATGATCGCGGCGCTGACCACCAATGTCACGCGCTTCTATCGCGAGCCGCATCATTTCGAGCATATGCGCGCGGCCATCCTGCCCGGGCTCATCGCACGGGCGCGCCGGGGCGAGCGTATCCGGCTGTGGTCATCGGCCTGTTCCACGGGGCAGGAGCCCTATTCCATCGCGCTCACGCTGCTCGCCGCCATGCCCGATGCGCCGCGCTTTGACATAAAGATCCTCGGCACCGATATCGACGGCAACGTGCTCGCCCATGGCGCAGCCGGCATATATGAGGACGCCCTGCTCGAACCCGTGCCCGCCGCCTTGCGCACGGCCTGGTTTGCCCCGGTGGGGGAAGGTCGGATGCAGGCCAATGCCACGCTGCGCGGTCTCGTCACCTTCCGCAAGCTCAACCTTATTGGCAACTGGCCGATGCGCCATAAATTCCAGGTCATCTTCTGCCGCAACGTCGTCATCTATTTCGAGCCCGACACGCAGGAAACCATCTGGTCACACATGCTGCCGCTGCTCGATGATCATGGCGCACTCTATATCGGCCATTCCGAGCGCATCTCGGGCGCCGCCGAAAGCCAGCTCCGCAGCGATGGCATCACCATCTACCGGAAAACCGCTCCGGGAGTCGCACCATGAACAGCCACGCCAATATCCGCGTGATCGTGGTCGATGATTCCGCGACCATGCGCAAGGTTATCGCCATGACACTGAGCGCCGATCCGGATATCGAGGTGGTAGGCATGGCGGCGGACCCGCATGAGGCGCGCCAGCTCATCAAGCAGCTCGCCCCGGATGTCATCACGCTCGACATCGAAATGCCGAACATGGACGGGCTCGCCTTTCTCGAAAAGATCATGCGGCTGCGTCCCACCCCGGTCATCATGGTCTCGACGCTGACGCAGGCCGGGGCCGAGGTTAATCTGCGCGCGCTTGAAATCGGTGCCTTCGACTGTGTCGCCAAGCCCTCTTCCTACGCGCCGGACAGCTTCCTCAGCCTGCCCGAGAAAGTGAAGGCGGCGGCACGCTCACGGCGCCAGCCCCGCCTGGCCGCCACCCGCCCCGCGCAGCCGGCCGGCCGCTATGTATCAGATGGCCGCATCCTCGGCATCGGCTCCTCCACCGGGGGAGTAGAGGCGCTCATCACCATCCTCTCGAAATTCCCTGCCAACTGCCCGCCGACCATCATCAGCCAGCACATGCCGCCCAGCTTTACCAAAAGCTTCGCCGCGCGCCTCAATAAATTATGTGCCGCCGAGGTCTCCGAGGCGCAGGAGGGCGACCGTCTGCGCCCCGGTCATATCCATCTCTGCCCAGGAGAGATGCATCTGGAGCTTTCGGGCGGCCAGGCCCCGGTCATTCGCCTCAGCGGCGCCGAGCGCGTCAACGGCCACCGTCCCTCGGTCGATGTCATGTTCCAATCCCTGCTGCGCTGCTCAGGTGGCAACGCCATCGGCGTCATCCTCACCGGGCTCGGGCGGGATGGCGCGGAGGGGCTGCTCGCCTTGCGCCAGGCGGGGGCGGAAACCATAGGCCAGGATGAGGGCTCCTGCGTGGTCTATGGCATGCCGCGCGCCGCATTCGAGATCGGCGCGGTCGCGCGCCAGTTGCCGCTTGAGCGTATCGCCGAGCGCATCCTCGCCAGCTCCAACGCGCAAACCCGGGAGCACGCCGTATGACCACACGCTTCGCCGCCCAGACCGCGCCGCCGGGCACAGAACGCAAAATCAACATCGTGCAAGGCGAAAACTGCGTTGATGACAATCCGGATACCGTAATCTCGACCATACTCGGCTCTTGCATCGCCGCCTGTATCTGGGATGGCGTGGCTGGTATTGGCGGCATGAATCATTTTCTGCTGCCTGGCGATGGCAAGCACCGCCAGCCCGGTGGCGATGCCATGCGCTTCGGCGTGCATGCCATGGAGCTGCTGGTCAACGGGCTGCTGCATCGCGGGGCCGTGAAAAGCCGCATGCGTGCGAAACTCTTCGGCGGCGCGCGCATGATCAAGGGTCTCACCGATATTGGCGAACTGAACGCCACCTTCGCCGAAAAATTTCTGCGTGAGGAGGGTATTACATTAATCGGCGGGTCGCTGCGTGGCGAACAGGGGCGGCGCATCCAGTTCTGGCCTGTCTCGGGCCGGGCACGCCAGGTGCTGCTATCCAACGAAACGGAGTCGATTCTCAACCTTGAGCGCACCCGCCCCCTGCCCAAACCCGCGGCAGAAACCGGCGCGCTCGAATTATTCTAGATTTTTGAATGATTTTAACCGGCGTCGCGCATGGTTCGGACAGATCAGGCCGGCGAGGCAATGGGCAGGCAAAACCGCCGCCATCATCGAGTAGATAATCGAGCAGATACAGGAGAGACACTGATGAGCGATCGCTCTTGCGAGGATGAACGGCACCACGCCCCGCTGAATTCCATTCTGGAAGCATTGGGCGAAGAATTTTTCGAGCTTGGCCGGTTCACGGAAGAGTTTCAATCCACCCTTAGCCCGGCTCTGCTCCAGGTCGCCGGCAACGCGCAATGCCATCGCGATGTGCAATCGCTCGACCTGTTGTCACAGCGGCTGACGGCGCTGTCAAAATATGTCCTCACCATCGGCCGCCTATTGCCGGCGGACTGGCAGGTGAATTCGCATCACGCCCTCAGCAATATCACATTATCGGATTTGCAATATCGGTTGAAAGGCGCGCCTCTGCCTGAAAACCTGGATCACGAATCCGGCGAGCTGGAGCTGTTCTGAGGGTTTTTCCTTAACAAATTCCCGCTATGCAACCTTGCAGGGCGTCCTTAGGAGTTTCGCATGAGTTCGAGCACGCATATCACCGGACCAGCCGGCACCCAAATTGGCAGCCATGCCGAGCATCGCCGGGAGCTGCTTTCGGTGCGCATCGGCGCCCAGGAATTCGCGATGGATATCCGCTCCATCCGTGAAATCCGCGGCTGGATCGCCTCCACCCATCTGCCTCACGCGCCCTCCTTCATCAAGGGCATGATCAATCTGCGCGGCACGGTTCTGGTCGTCATCGATCTCGCCGAACGTCTCGGCCTGAAGCCGCAGGAGCCTGGCCCGGCCTCGGTATTTGTCGTTGTCGAGCATGGCGACAAGGTTGCCGGCTTGTTGGTCGATGCGGTGTGCGATATCATCACCGTGACCGATGACATGTGCCAGCCCATTCCTGAAACCGGCACCACCACATCGCGCGAATACATCGAAGGTCTGATCATGATGGATAGCCGCATCATCAGCATCCTCGCCATCGCCAAGCTCATGCCCGACGGCACCGTGCAGGCTCTGGCCGAAGCCGCATGAAATTGTGCAACACACCACACTGAACTTAATGAATTGGAAGCCCCGCGCACCTAGGCTGAACTCATGGAACAGCGTGATGCGGCTCAGGATGGTTACTATTCCGGCGTAACCTATCCTATGGAATTCCACAGGCAATATACCCCGGTCTGGCTCAACCTCGCCGCCGTTATCAACGGCCACCGCCCGTGCCCGCTCGACCGCCCGTTCCGCTGGTGCGATATTGGCTGCGGCCAGGGTTTCACCGCCCTCGGCGTCGCCGCGCTGCACCCCAATGCCGAGGTTTTCGGGTTTGACTTCTATCCGTCGCATATCGAAAACGCCCGCCGCTTCGCCGCCGATGCGGGGCTCGCCAATACCAGCTTCGCGGATGTCAGTTTCGAAACACTTGCCAACGCACCCGCCACTACCTGGCCAAAAATGGATTTCATCACACTGCATGGCGTGTGGAGCTGGGTCTCCGCCACGCAACGAAAGCATATCCTCACATTCATCGCGCGCCATCTCGCCCCCGGCGGCATGGTCTATAACGGCTATAACGCGCTGGCCGGCTGGGCCGCGCTGCTGCCGGTGCAGAAGCTGTTGCGCCATGTGCGCGCCACGCATCCGGGGAATACGAGCGCCATCATCGCCGCCGGCAACGCCCTGCTGCACGGGCTGATACGCAACGGCGCCGCGTTTTTTACTGAAAACCCCATGGCCGCCTTGCGGCTGGAATTTCTCGGCCGGCAGGACCCGGATTATTTTGCCCATGAATTGCTGCACGAGCATTGGACACCGTTCAGTCCCGATGAGGTCGCGGCGGATTTCGCAACGGCGCAATGCGGCTATATCGGCAGCGCCACATTGCTCGAAAATTTCGATGTGTTTTCCGTCCCCCCGCCGATGGTCGCCATGCTCGCCGCAACGCAGGACCCGGCGCAGAAGGAAATCCTGCGCGATTTCGGCGCCGCCCGCATGTTCCGCCGGGACATCTTCCGCCGCGGCACCGAAAAACCCCTGCCGGGCGATGCTCTCGCCGCACTTGATGCCATTACCCTCACGGATCTCGGCCTCCCGGATGATGGCAGCTACAATATAAAAACCTGGGGCAGCGAGGGGCTGGCCCTCCGCGCGGATATTTACGGCCCCATCCGCCAGGGCCTGCGCGCCGGCCCGCTTGCTTTGGGCGAGTTGCGCGAGCTGTTCCCGGATGTGGCGATGTTGCGTGAAATCGCCGCCGTGCTTATCGCCACCAGCGCCGCGTTTCCCACGCCATTTCCCCAACCCAGCGCGCTGCAGCTGGAGCGTGCGCGCGGCTTCAACCAGGCGGTGGCGCGCCATAACCTGGCCGGTGGCCATGCGCATCTGCGCGCCGCCCCGCGCCTTGGCACCATCCTGCCGGCCAATATCGCCGAGCAGGCCGCCGCCGCCACTTAATCCATCTGGCCGGTGAGGAATTGCATGGTCGCCGCGGCGATGGTCTTGCCCGAATGCGGCTGCCACGCTGAAACGCGGACATTGGCGAAGCGGCGCGTCCGCGTGACGATGCTGGCGCTGGCGTAACTGTCCCGCAGATCCGGCGAGGCGAGATATTCGATGGTGCAGGTGAAAACCCGTGGCAACCTGGCCATGCGCGCCTCACGCATCACCTGCGCCGCGGCGGTAAAATGCAGCAGCGCCGCGACCACCCCGCCATGCAGCGCCGGGACCAGCGGGTTGCCGATAAGTCGTTCGGCAAACGGCAACTGTCCACGCAAAACCCCATCTTCGCGCGCGATGTCGAAACCCAGCATCCGCACATAGGGCAGGGCGAGTATCGCCCCGCGCAGGGCGGCAAAATCCGCCTCGTTCATGATGCGGCTTTTCGCAGGCTGATAATGGCGAAGCTGCCGGTGGAAATCGCCAGCGGGTCGGCTTTTTCGCCTTCATGGGCCAGCGCCCTTACCACCGCCGTATCGGCATCGAGGCGCAGAACCTCCGCCTCGCAGCTTATGGTGCGGCCGGCACGGCTCTTGCGCATGAAATCCACGCGCAGATCGAGCGTCGCGGTGCGGAAATTGCGGTCCAGCCGGGTCTGAATCGCGGTGGCGCATACGGCGTCGATCAGCGTGGTGATGGCGCATTCATGCACCTCCCCGCTTGCCGGATCGCCCACGAGGCTCTCCGCCCAGGGCATGTCATAGGCAAGATACCCGGCGCCGCGGGCCACGGCGCGCAGTTGCAGCGCGCGATATTGCGGCACGGATTCAATAAAATAGGTCTGGAACTTCTCCAGAGGCATGTCGATGATCGCGCTCATGGCCCGCTCTCCTAACGGGCTTCCGGGCTTTTGGCGACGGGCTCTCCACAAAAAAACGGCGCCCGCAGGCGCCGTTCGAGTCGTCGCGGGAGCAAAAATTAATCGGCGGCCAGGGCCATCTGCTTGCGTGCGAGCTGCTGGGTCACATAACCCTCCACAGCTTCGGACACCTTATCCGCATGGTGCGCGAACACATGGTCCGCCCCCTCGAACACGCGGTAATCGATGGCCACACCCTTCTGCAGGTTCAGCTTGTCCACCAGTTTGCGCACGGAATTCTCCGGCACCATCTCATCGGAATCACCATGGATGATCAGTCCGCCGCAAGGGCAGGGGGCGAGGAAGCCGAAATCGTAACCCGCCGCCGGCAGCGCCACGGACGCCCAGCCGGAAACTTCCGGGCGGCGCATCAGCAACTGCATGCCGACAAACGCGCCGAATGAGTAGCCGGCGATCCACAACCCGCCATGGCCGGGGTTGAGCGCCTGCATCCAGTCCAACGCCGCCGCGGCATCGTTGATCTCGCCCATGCCGCCATCGAACTTGCTCTGGCTGCGCCCCACGCCGCGAAAATTGAAGCGCATCACGGAAAAGCCCAGGCGCTGATAGACTTGGTACATGGAATAGGTGATACGGTTATTCATGGTTCCGCCATGCAGCGGGTGCGGGTGCAGAACCAGGGCCAGAGGGGCCCCGCGTTCCTTGGCATGGTGGTAGCGTCCCTCCAGGCGGCCTTCCGGGCCGGCAAACATCACTTCAGGCATTCTTTTACTCGTCTTTCATAGCGTACGTTTGGGATGCATACATAGAATTTTGCCAGACAAGAGCGGGCGGCGAATATCCCGCCTTGCTCATCCGAAAGTTGACCGGCATGGTCCGGATAACTAAGGTCTATTCAAATCATGCTCTCACATTACGATTAGTTTAACGTAGGGTTTCCCTTCAGTCCGCTAATATAGCGCCTTTTCGGCCCGTATATCCACGGAAATTCGCATGCCCCTTATGTTTTTACGCGAGACGATTCAGGCCTACCGGGCCCGTGACCCCGCCGCGCGCTCCAATCTGGAAGTAATATTGTGCTATCCAGGATTGCACGCGGTCGTCATCCACAAACTCTCAGGTTACATGTGGCGCCATGGCTGGAATACGCTGGGGCGATTCATCTCGCATATCGGGCGCTTTCTCACCGGCATTGAAATCCATCCGGGCGCCGTGCTCGGGCGCCGCTTCATCATCGACCACGGCATGGGGGTGGTGATTGGGGAAACCGCTGAGATCGGCGATGATGTCTATATCTATCATGGGGTTACACTGGGTGGCACCAGCTCCGAACGGGGCAAGCGGCACCCCACCATCGGCAATAACGTCATCATCGGGGCGGGTGCCCAGGTGCTTGGCGCCATAGAAATCGGCGAGAATGCCCGTATCGGCGCCAATGCGGTGGTGGTGGCCCCGGTGCCGGCCGGCATCACCGTGGTCGGCATCCCGGCCCGCGCGGTTGAGCGCGGCGGCCGCGCGCCGCGCTTCGATGCCTATGGCACGCCGTGCGACCCCTGCCTCGACCCGGTGTTGCATGAGATGGAGTTATTGCGCGCCGCGCTGACCGAGCTGGAGGCCCGCACCGCCCGGCTGCAGCGGGACACCGCGGCGTGACCCTGTATCTGGACGCCAACGCCACCGAACCCCTGCGCCCCGCGGCCCGTGCCGCCATGCTTGCCGCCATGGATACGCTGGGCAACCCGTCCTCGATCCACGCCTCCGGCCGCGCCGCGCGCAAGCTGCTCGAAGCCGCCCGCGAGACCGTGGCCGCGCATTGCCACGCGCGCCCCGCCGATATCATCTTCTGTGCCGGCGCCACCGAGGCCAATGCCCTCGCCATCCATGCGCTGGGCCGCGATCGCCCGATCCTCATCGGTGCCACCGAGCACGAATCCATCCGCCCAACCGGCGCCGAGATTTTGCCGGTGCGGCCCGATGGCACGCTGGCGGCGGCAACACTCGATGCGGCGCTGGCGCGCTACCCCGGCGCGCTGGTCTGCCTGATGGCCGCGAATAATGAGACAGGCGTGCTGCATGACATTGAAACTGCGGCAAAATCCTGCGCCATCCATGGCGCCCTTTTGCATGTCGATGCGGTGCAGGCGGTTGGCCGTTGCCCGCGCGACTGGCTCGCAATGGGGGCCGCGAGTTTTTCGCTCTCCGGCCATAAATTCGGCGGACCAATGGGGGCAGGTGCACTTGTTGTCTCTCAAGGCATTGAAATTGAAGCTCTTGTAAAAGGTGGTGGCCAGGAGCAGGGCCGGCGCGGCGGTACCCCGCCGCTACCCGCCATAGCCGGGTTGGCGGCGGCCCTGGGCGAGCCCTATGAGAGTGACAAAATTTTATCCTGCCGCGATGATATTGAAGCATTCTGTATCGGCCTCGGCGCGGTCATCCCCGGCGCCGGCGCGGCGCGGCTGCCCAATACCGTTTGTTTGATTCTGCCCGGCATCCGCGCCGAAACCCAGCTTATCGCGCTCGATATGGCGGGCATCGCCGTTTCCGCCGGTTCGGCCTGTTCGTCGGGCAAGCTGGCCGCCAGCCCTGTGCTGGCGGCCATGGGGTTCGGCACCCTGTCCGGCCAGGCCATCCGCGTCTCGCTGCCCTGGAATGTCAGCCGCGGCGCGGTGGAGCAATTCACCATGGCCTATGCAGCCATGGTGAAACGCGCCTTGCGGAGCCCGGCGCATTCGGCTTAACGAGCCGGTATCGAAGCCCGGAACGCTGCAGGATTTTGCTCTATGCCGAAAATCACCTTTGTCGAACGCAACGGCGCCCCGCGCGAGGTCGAAGCCCCGCTCGGCCTTTCCGTGCTCGAGGTCGCCCATAAGCACGGCATCGACATTGAAGGCGCCTGCGAGGGCTCGCTCGCCTGCTCGACCTGCCATGTCATCGTCGATCCCGAATGGTACGGCAAGCTGCGCCCCGCCGCCGAGGAGGAGGAGGACATGCTCGATGTCGCCTTCGGCCTGCAGAAAACCTCGCGCCTGGGCTGCCAGATTGTTATCACCGAGGCGCTGGACGGGCTGAAGGTCGCACTGCCGCCGAGCAAGAAGGCCGGATGAAGATCGCGGTCGCCATGTCCGGCGGCGTCGACAGCTCGGTTGTGGCCGGGCTGATGGCGCGTGCCGGCCATGAGGTCATCGGCATCACGCTTCAGCTTTATGACAGCTCGCCGACCACCGCGCGCAAGGGCGCCTGCTGCGCCGGGCAGGATATTTACGATGCCAAGCGCGTCGCGGACCGCCTGGGCATCGCGCATTACGTCGTCGATGCCGAGGCCCGCTTCCGCGGCAGCGTGATCTCCGCCTTTGCCGATGCCTATGCCGCCGGCGAGACGCCGGTACCCTGCATCGCCTGCAACCAGCACCTCAAATTCGGCGATCTGCTGGACATGGCCCGCGATTTCGGTGCCGAGGCCATGGCCACCGGCCATTACGTCCAGCGCCTCGAAGGGCCGGGCGGCGCCGAATTGCACCAGGCGGTGGATGCCAATCGGGACCAGAGCTGGTTCCTCTTCGCGACCACCCAGGCGCAGCTCGAATTCTGCCGCTTTCCGCTCGGTGCCTATGCCTCGAAGACCGAGGTCCGCGCCGTGGCCGCCGAAATGGGCCTCGCTGTCGCGGAAAAATCCGACAGCCAGGATATCTGCTTCGTGCCCTCCGGCTCCTATGCCGGCATTGTCGCGAATTTCCGCCCAGATGCCATGGCCCCCGGCGATGTCGTCGCCGAGGATGGCCGTATTCTCGGCCAGCACCAGGGCATCGCCCGCTACACCATCGGCCAGGCCAAACGCCTGCCGGATGCCGCCGCGCATATGGTGGTGAAGAAGATCGAGCCCGGCACGCGCCGCATCGTCGTGGGTCCGCGCGGCACGCAAAGCCGGGAAATCCGCCTGCGCGATGTCAACTGGCTGGTCGAACCCGGTGAATTGCGCGCCGCCGCCAAGCTGCGCGCGCGCGACTCCCTGCACCCGGCCAGAATCATGCCCGATGGCACCGGCGCCATCCTCACCCTGGATGAACCCGCACTCGCCGCACCCGGCCAGGCGGCGGTGTTCTACAGCGGCACGCGCATTCTGGGCGGCGGGTTTATTATCTGAATCGCTTTTGTTGATTCTTTAACCTGTATGAACGCAATCTAAGGTAACGAAACTTATGGCAATAGCGCAACGCGGGTTGTGTGGCGCGGCCCGTTACGGCAGGATATCGGAATGACGGCTTACAGCACTATCCCCTCCTATGGCACGGTCACGATCTCGCAGGCCTTCTCGGTGGCGACCAATGTCGAATTCCTGAACGATGCGGGCACTGGCGGCGTGGTGATCTTCTCGCGTGGCGCCATCGGCGTCAGCCTCACGGGCAGTCCCGGCAGCTATACCTCCAGCACGGCCTATTTCGGCGGCTCGATCACGAATTTTCTGCCGCAATCGGCCAACTACCCCGGAATTCCTGGCGACCAGGTATCCATCCAGGCCTTCACCTCGCTGTTCAACGCCATGGATATCGCCACCACCGCCGCCGCCGATAATGCGGCGTTCGACGGTCAGCTTTCCTTCGCCGCACATAATTATGGCGGGTTTTCGCTCGTCAACGGCACCGTCATTCCCGGCCTCAACAGCGGCTTCACCCTGAATGCCAACGAGACCCAGATTATCGATGGCATCGCCCTCGATTTGTTCGGCACCGCCGCCCATACGGCAACGCTCGAACTCTCCTTCGCCTACCGGACCAACCCCAACTCCAACCATCCGTTCATCGATGCCGTGATCAAGCCGGTCACGGCCATCAACGAAACAGCGGCCAATCCCTGCTTCGCCGCCGGCACCCGCATCCTCACCACTCAAGGCGAAATCGCGGTGGAGAATCTCGCCATCGGCGATCTCGTCATCACCCCGGAGGGTGAGGAACAGCCGATCATCTGGATCGGTCTGCGCCGGCTGGAAAACCTGAAAGCCTATCGCCGGCCCGAAGCCGTGCGGCCCATCATCATCGAGGCTGGCGCGCTTGCCGATAACATGCCCGCGCGCAACCTCGTCCTTTCGCCGGATCATGCGATCTTGCTCGATGGCGTGCTCGTCCCGGCCAAGGAGCTGCTCAACTGGAACAACATCCACCAGGACCAGCGCATCGACGAGATCACCTATTACCATATCGAGCTGCCGTGCCACGGCATCATCTTCGCGGAATCGACCCCCACGGAATCCTATCTCGATACCGGCCATCGCGGCGCTTTCGATAACGATTCCTCAAGCCTTATCGACCATCCCAGCGCGATGCAGCAGCGGCGAGACACTGAGGCCTGCGTCCCGCTCTGCTATGGCGGCCCGCAGCTCGAGGCCATCCGCCGCCGCATTGCCAACCGCCAGCTCGGCATCCGGCTGGCCTCGGGCTAGACGCTGGCCAGAACCCCATCCGCCAGGGTCAGATGGCGCTGGGTGGGGATGTCGTGATGGGTGATGGCGACGATGGTGGTACGGGGCAAAAGCTGGCTGAGGGCGGTTTGCACCTGCTTTGCCGTGGCCGGGTCCAGGGCGGAGACGGCTTCATCGAGGAACAGCCAGTCGGGCCTGGCGATGATCGCGCGGGCGAGGGCGAGGCGCTGCTGTTCCCCGCTGGAGAGGATCAGCCCCCAGTTTTCCGCCGCGTGCAGATGCGTGATGAGATGGCCGAGATTGAGCGCCGTGAGCGCTTCGCTGGCGGCTTCATCGCTGATGCTGTCCTCGGCATTGGGGTAGGCAAGGCTGCGCTTGAGGCTGCCGAGCGGGAAATACGGCTTACTCGGCAGGAACATGATGGCGCCGGTGGGTGGCGTGATCTCCCCCGCGCCAAACGGCCAGATACCCGCGATGGCCCGGAACAACGTGGATTTCCCGGCACCCGACGCCCCGGTGACGGTGATTTTCTCGCCCGGCGGGAGGGTCAGGCTGGCGCCATCGAGCAGCTTGCGGCCATCGGGCAGGGTTAAAGTGAGGTTGTTGAGCACCAGCGCGGCGCCGGGTGCGCCCAGGCGCGGCCCCGCCACCGAAGCGGCGCGCGCGGCTTCCATGGCCTCGCGGAACCCGTAGAGACGCGAGACAGTGGCGCGCCACGGCACGAGGGTTGTGTAGCTCGTGACGAACCAGGAAAACGCACCCTGCACCTGGTTGAAGACCATGGGAATTTGCTGCAGGCCGCCAAATCCGATTTTCTTGGCGAAATACATTGGCAGGATGATGAATACCGGGACCCAGCCCGCGACCTGCCCGAAGCCCGCGGTGAAAAAATTCAGCGGCACGGTCCATTTCATGATCGACCAGAAGTTGTTCCGCACGTCCAGGAAGCTGGAGGTTAGCGACGCCTGCTCCTCACCTTCACCGCGCGCCAGGGCAATTCCCTCGGGGTTTTCGCGCACACGTACCAGCCGGAAACGGAAATTCGCCTCAAGGCGCTGCTGGTTGAACGAGAGCGGGATCAGCCGGCGGCCTATGAGTTGGGTAATGCCCGTGCCCAGAATGGAATAGATGAGCGCGACCCAGACCAGCCAGCCATGGATGGTGATGCCAAACGGATGGACGATGCCCGATAGCGACCAGAGCACGAACAGGAAGCTGAACAACTGCATGACATTGGTGATGAAATCGACGCCGAGGGACAAGGTATTGGCGGTGAAATCGCGCAGATCCTCGGCGATACGCTGATCAGGGTTGTCGACGATCTGGCCGGGATTCTGGCGCAGACTGATTGTATAATAGGCGCGCTCCGCGAGCCAGTTTTCGACATAATGGGTGGTGAGCCATTGCCGCCATTTGATGGACAGCTTCTGCATGAAATACGTGCCGTAGGCGAAGATCACCATATAAGCGGCGGTCTGCTCGAACCACCCCAGCAACGGGAATGGCGAGCCCTTGGCGTGCAGGATGATGGGGTAATACATCAAATGGAGGCAGGTGGGCAGGTCATAGGCCTGGATGGCGTTGAAGAAGACATTGGTCCAATAGGTAAGCAGCACGTTGCTGCCGACGATCATCAGGTTGAGACCGAAAGCGAGGGCCAGAAGTCCCCAGGCCGCCCATTTCTCCTCGGATTTAAAAAACGGTTTCGCCAGGCTCCAGGCCTCGCGCACACCGGTGTAAAAATTCGTCAGCCTTTCGCCCATTATTCTCCTCCCGCCAGGCGCAGGCGCAGCACGCCATGCAGCGTGGAGGGGTCTATCGGCTTGCCCTTGCGCAGTATTTCAATCTGCCCGGCCCGCGCCAGGCGTTGCGCGGCCAACCGCACCGGCGCCAGGCTGCGCCGCCAGGTGTCATCGGCGGGGTTGCCGGCCAGTGTGCGCGCCGCCTCCGTGGGGCAGATGGATTTACCGGCGCCGCGCGCGCGCAGCGTGTCGAGAATCGCCTGTTCGGCTGGGTCGTTATTCATGGCCGGGCTTATGCCGTAATCCGCGCCGGCATGCCACCCAAACCCCGTAACCTAGTTTTGCGCGAACATCTCCGCCATTTCCGCCGCATCGACCGGCGGGCTGAAATAGGGGCCCTGGGCTTCATCGGCGCCGAGATCGCGCAGGCGCAGAAACTGCTCCTCCTGCTCCACACCTTCGGCCAGCACCTTGCAGCCCAGCGCGTGCCCGGCCTCCACCGCGGCGCGCATGATGGCCACGCCGGAGGGTTCGGCCATGTTCTGGACCAGCGAGCGGTCGAGCCGCAGCGTCGCGAAATTGAGCCGCTTCAGCGCGCTCAGGCTGGCATAGCCGGTGCCGAAATTATTGAGCGCGAAGGGCACGCCCAGCCCCTGCAACGCGCGCAGGGCGAACATCGTATCGTCATCATCGTCGAGCAGCATCAGCTCGGTAATCGCCATCTGCAGCCGCCCCGGGGCCAGGCCGGAGCGCGACAGGGCTTCGAGCAACTGCCGCACCAGCCGGCCGCTTTGCAGGTGGCGCGGTGCCAGCGCCGTGCAGACCGAAAAATGCCCCGGCCAGCTCGCCGCCTCGGCGCAGGCGGTGTTGATGATCCACCCGGCCAGATCGATGATGAGATCCGAGCGTTC
>JAKBAV010000037.1:0-14801 GCA_021826225.1 Pseudomonadota bacterium
TGGCGGAGAGGGTGGGATTCGAACCCACGGTAGGCTTGCACCCACAACAGTTTTCGAGACTGCCCCGATCGGCCACTCTGGCACCTCTCCTGGGATCGTGGCCGGGCTTATAAGGGGGGGACAGGCGGGCGGCAATGGGGGTTGCGCAAATCCAGCCGCCGGCCGGGGCGAATCAGCATTGACACTTGCCGCCGCCCGGCTATAACGCGCCACTCTCGCGGCCGGGGTTTTGCTCCGCCGTGTATTTTGCTTTGTGAGACGTTCTTCTGAAGGCCAGGATTTTAAACATGTTCGCAGTCATCCGCACCGGCGGCAAGCAATATCGCGTCACCCAGGACGCGGTGCTGAAGGTTGAGAAGCTCGAGGCGGAAGCCGGCAGCACGATCACCTTTACCGATGTCCTGGCCGTTGGCGGCGAGGGCGCATTAACCCTCGGCGCGCCCACCGTGGCCGGCGCCTCGGTTACCGCCTTCGTCATCGCCCAGGACCGTCTGGACAAGGTCATCATCTTCAAAAAGCGCCGCCGGCAGAACAGCCGCCGCAAGAACGGCCATCGCCAGTGCGTGACCGTGCTGCGCGTTTCTTCCATTAACGCCGCTTAAGGGAGCAGAAAAATGGCACATAAAAAAGCAGGCGGCTCATCCCGCAACGGCCGCGATACCGCCGGCCGGCGCCTAGGCGTCAAAAAATCAGGCGGCCAGGCCGTCATCGCCGGCAACATCATCATCCGCCAGCGCGGCACCAAGGTGAAGCCCGGTGAAAATGTCGGCCTCGGCCGCGACCATACGATTTTCGCCCTGATCGATGGCAAGGTCGTCTTCACGCGCAAATCTGACGACCGCGTGCATGTCTCCGTCGCGCCGGTCGAGCTGGCCGCCGAATAATCAGCACGGACAGGGCGGCCCGGCGCCACAGCTCCGCCCCACCCACAAAGCCGGCGCAAGCCGGCTTTTTTTGTTTGAGTACCCTTCATGAAATTCCTCGACCAGGCGAAAATCTTTCTCAAATCCGGCGATGGCGGTGATGGTGTCACCGCGTTCCGGCGGGAAAAATTCATCGAATTGGGCGGCCCGGATGGCGGCGATGGCGGGCGCGGCGGCGATATCGTGTTTGAATCGGTGCAAAACCTCAACACCCTCATCGATTTCCGCTACACCCAGCATTTCAAGGCCAAAAAAGGCGGCAACGGCTCGGGCGCCGACCGCACCGGGGCCGGCGCGCCAACCCTGGTCATCAAAGTCCCCATCGGCACACAGATTTTCGATGATGACCGCGAGACCATGCTGGCCGACCTCGACAAACCCGGCATGCGTCTGGTGTTCCTGCGCGGCGGCGATGGCGGTTTCGGCAATGCGCGCTTCAAAACCTCGACCAACCGGGCCCCGCGCCGCGCCGATAAAGGCTGGCCGGGCGAGGAACGCTGGGTCTGGCTGCGCCTGAAGCTGATCGCCGATGCCGGGCTGATCGGTGCGCCCAATGCCGGGAAATCGACCTTTTTGAAGGCCGTCTCCGGCGCCAATCCCAAAATAGCGGATTATCCGTTCACCACCCTGCACCCGCAGCTCGGCGTCGTGCGGCTCTCCATGACGGAAGAATTCGTCCTGGCCGATATTCCCGGCCTCATCGAGGGCGCGCATGAAGGCACCGGGCTGGGCGACCGCTTCCTCGGCCATGTCGAGCGCTGCGCGGTGCTGCTGCATCTCATCGACGGCTCGGCGGGTAGCGTGGTGGATGCCTGGCGCATGATCCGCGCCGAGCTGCAGGCCTATGGCGGCGGCCTCGCCGAAAAGCCCGAAATCATCGTGCTGAACAAGACCGATGCGATGACCCCGCGCGAGTTTTCCTCCCGCCGCGCGGCCCTCGCCAAAGCCTCCGGGGCGCCGGTCATGGGCATTTCCGCGGCCGGTGGCCAAGGCGTTAAAGAGGTGCTGCGAGCACTGCAAAAAATCATCACCGAAACGCGCCTCCATGAACGCGGCTGACCCAGCTGCACCCCGCCGGCGCGGCGGAGCAGATCAATGATCCCCTCGCTGAATGCGGCCCGGCGCATCGTCGTCAAAATCGGCTCGGCGCTGATCGTCGATCCAGCCACCGCCGCGCCGCGCATGGACTGGCTGCGCGGCGTGGTGGATGATATTTCCGCTCTGGCCGGGCGCGGCGCTGAAGTTATCGTGGTCTCCTCCGGCGCCATCGCGCTGGCTCGCCGCCAGCTCGGGCTGGGCGGCGCCAAGTTGCGGCTGGACGAGAAACAGGCCGCCGCCGCCGTCGGGCAGATCCGCCTGGCGCAGGCCTGGGCAGAGACGCTGGGGGCAAAAAACCTCATCGCGGCGCAGCTGCTCATCACGCTGGACGATACCGAGGACCGCCGCCGCTACCTCAATGCACGGGCCACACTCTCCACCCTGCTCTCGCTCGGCTGCATCCCCGTCATCAACGAGAATGACAGCGTCGCCACCGCCGAAATCCGCTATGGCGATAACGACCGGCTGGCCGCCCGCGTCGCCGAGATGATGCAGGCCGACATCCTGCTCCTGCTCTCCGATATCGACGGGCTTTACACCGCCGATCCGCGCAAAAACCCCGAGGCCACCCATATCGCCGCCGTGCCGGTAATGACGCCCGAGATCGAGGCCATGGGGGGCGAACCGCCGCCCGGCTATTCCTCCGGCGGGATGAAGACCAAGCTGATGGCGGCGCGGATCGCCACACAGGCCGGCTGCGCCATGGCCATCGCTCTGGGCCACCGGGAGAATCCCATCGCCGCCATCGCCCGGGGGGGCAAGTGCACCTGGTTCCTGGCCGCACCCGAGGGCCGCTCGGCACGCAAAAACTGGATCGCGGGGCATCTCGCACCCGCCGGGACCATCACGGTCGATGATGGGGCGGCGCGGGCCCTGGCCAAAGGCTCCTCACTGCTCCCGGCCGGCATCACGGCCATTTCAGGCACATTCGAGCGCGGCGATCCGGTGGATGTCGTCACCCTGGCGGGCGCGCATATCGCCCGCGGCCTGGCCGCCTATTCAAGCCCCGAAGCCGCCATACTCGCCGGCCACCGCTCCGATGATTTCGAGGCACTGCTCGGCTTTCGCGGCCGCGACGAGGTAATCCACCGCGACGACCTGGTGCTGTTCTAACCCCGGCCGCCGCGCGCAAAGAGCCGGCTGGTCAGCGTTGCGTAGCTGGCATCGCCCGGATAGGCCGTGGGCTCGACAGGAACCGTGAAGGCATGCCGCTCCTGCAACGCGGCCGGGCGGCGGAAGGAGCAATCATACGTCACCACGCGTTTGGCGAAACGCCAGCGCCCGTCCTCCTTACGGTAATGGTCGAGATACCGCACGAACATGCCGTCCTCGAGCCAGCCGCCCTTGCCGTCGGGGATGATGTGGAAGGCATAGGCGTAAACCTCGCCCTCGCCGGTATCGCCCTCGACCGATATGAGATGGTTGCAGATATGGTGGCCACTATAGGGCATATACGGGAACGAGCTTTCGAGAAAATCGACATAAGCTTCCGCCCCGCCATCGAAAGTATCGCCATGGGTGTCGGTCGCGTCCGCCGTATAGAGCGAGCGCAGCAGGGCAGCATCCTTGCGGTCCACCCCGCGCGAGTACAGCATGCCGAGTTCGCGGATTGCATCCTTGGCGAGCAGATTCGCCAATGCGGTCTCGTTCATTTCAAACCCCTATTGCGCGAAGGAATACCCGCCATTGACCGGATAGGTCTGGCCGGTGATCCAGGATGAGGCGGGGGCACAAAGCAGCAACGCCATCAGCGCGACATCATCGGGCTTGCCGTAGCGGCGGATGGCGTAGCGCGAGAGCTGTTGCTTGACCGACTCCTTGGCCATCATCTCGGCAAGCTGCGCTTCATCCACCGGCGGGGCGATGGAGGAGAGCGAAATGGCGTTGCAGGTGATGCCGAAGCGCCCGGCCTCGCGCGCCAGCGAGCGCACGAACCCGCCGCCGGCGGCCTTGGCGGCGGCATAGACCGCGAGGCGCGCATCGCCCACCCGCCCAGCATCGGATGTAATGGTAACGATCCGGCCGCGCCGCGCCTCGACCATATCCGGCAGCGCGACATGGCAGCAGTTCAGCACGCCCATGGTGTTGGTGCGGAAGTAGCGGTCCCATTCCTTGGGGTCGGACTCCCAGAAGAGCGGGGCATGGCCCATCTGGACATTCGGTCCCGCATTACCGGCATTGTTCACGAGAATGGTCACAGGCCCCAGCCCGTGCTTGGCGGCGGCGAAGGCGGCGGCTACACTGTCGCGATCGCCGACATCGGCCTGCACCGCCACGGCCGGCACCCCGAGTTCGCGGATTTCCGCGGCGACCGTTTCAGCACGCTCCAGCACAAAATCATTCACCGCGATGCCACCGGCATTGTGGTGTGCCAGCGCCAGCGCGATGCCGCGCCCAACCCCCTGGCCCGCGCCGGTAACCAGGGCGACCTGCCCTTGCAGATCAAACGGATCCTCACCAATCATTTCATGCGTCTCCCATTATCGTCGAATATGCCGGTCACAGCAGCACACGCGCCAGCGCCTGCCAGGCCGGGCGCGCGGCCGCGATGTCCATGGATGGCGCCCCGGTGATGACCTGCAGGCAGACATGGTCCGCCCCGGCGGCGAGATGTTCGTTAACCCGCTCGGCGATGCGGTCGGCACTGCCCCAGGCGAACAGCGCATCGATCAGCCTGTCGCTGCCTCCGTCTATTTCCGCCTCGGTAAAGCCGAGACGCAGCCAGCTATTCCGGTAATTGGGCAAGGCGCGATAATGCTCGACCACCGTCAGGGCCATCGCCCGGGCTTTCGCTGCATCGCTCTCCAGCACCACCCCTTGCTCCGGGGCGAGCAGCGCATCCGGGCCGAGAATGGCGCGCGCCCTGGCGGTGTGTTCCGGCGTGACGAGATAAGGATGCGCGCCGGCGGTTTTGTCGCGCGCCAGCTCGAGCATTTTCGGCCCCAAAGCCGCAACGCAGAGCGCTTCTTCCGGGACGTTCCGGGCCGCGAGACCTGCGATGAATTCGCGCATCACCGTAAGCGGCTTGCCGTAGTTCTCGCCTATGATAGGGCCATGGCTGACGCCGAGCCCGATGAGCATGCGCGCCTGTTCGGCCGGGGCAAGGGCGTTCCACCAGGTGCCGACATCATCCGGGCTGTGCTTCCATATGTTGAGAATACCCGAGCAGATCACGGCTTTTCGGGTGGCGGCGCGCAAGCGGCTCATATCGCCCATGATGTCGCCGCCCAGCCCGCCGGGGATCCATATGGCGCCATAGCCCAAAGCGTCCAGCTCCGCCGCCGCCGCCATGGCCCCGGCCGGGTCGCCGAAGCGCAATTCCATCGACCAGATGCCGATTTTGCCAAGCCGTTGTTTGAGTGCCGCGATGCTCATGGGTATTCCTCGCTTCAGAGTATTCGTTCAGCCGGCCGTCACGCCGCAATCCGCCGGCCACACCGCGCCATGCACGGCGCTGGCCGCCGGAGAGGAAATAAAGGCGACCACAGCGGCGACCTCGGCCGGCTGGGCCGGGGGCCGCGCCCCGGAATAGCGCTTTATTTTGGCGAAGTCAGCATCGGCGGGCGGGCGGGTGCTGGCGCTTATCTCGGTCATCATCGCACCGGGGGCGACGGCGTTGATGCGGATCGGCTGATCCTCATACTCCACCGCCAGGGATTTGGTGAGTTGCAGCAACGCCGCCTTGGACATGGAATAGGGCACGATATAGGCCGTGCCCATCAAGGCGCTCTGCGACAGCACGTTGACGATATTGCCCCGGCTTGCCAGCAGATGCGGCATGGCGGCCTGGGCGAACCAGAACGGGGCGGCGGCATTGACCTGCATGAGATGCCAGAACTCCTCCTCCGGCACATCAGCCGCGTGGTTGAAGCGCATCAGCCCGGCGGCGTTGATCAGAATATCGAGCCGGCCAAATTGGGCGATGGCGGCCGCCACGGCGGCGGCGCAATTGGCTTTCACGGAAATATCCGTGGCATAGGCGGCCGCGCTGGCCCCGCCCGCCACCAGCGCGGCGCGGGTCGCCTCAAGCCGGTCCGCCAATATGTCAACCAGCATGAGGGTGACGCCCTGCTGCGCCAGAGCCTCGGCAATAGCCCGCCCCAGGCCACGCGCGGCACCGGTGATGAGCGCGACGCGCGGTGTTGCTGGCCCGGTCATTTTACCCCCATATTGCTTTTTGACATATGCGCCGTACTATATTCGGTGGTTGTCGAATATGTCAAAGCGGGAGATATGCCGAACGCCATGCCGCCCGACCGCAATGACCCGTTCATCGAAGCGCTGGCCCGCCTCATCATCCCCATGGGCATGCCGCCGATTGCCGCCCGCATGCAGGGCTATATCATGCTAAGCCCGGAGCCGCTCAGCCTGGATGCGCTCGTGGCGGGTCTCGGCGTGAGCAAGAGCAGCGCCTCCGTCGCCGCGCGACTGCTGGAGCGCTACGGGGTGGTGCAGTGCTTTACGGAACGCGGCAGCAAGCGCGTGCGCTATGGCGTGGCGGCGCGCGGCGCCGGGTTTCTCTCGGAGCAGATGCGCTTCATCGGCGCGATGGCGGCGTTACTGCAGGATACGGTCACGGCCCGGCCCGACGCCCCGGCAGCCGCGCGGCTTGCGGATATGGGAGCGTTTTACGGCCGCGTGCATCAAGCGCTGGAGGCCGTGCTCCCGGAATCCTGACCGGCGCGTATGGCGCCGAGAAGAAACTCGATATTGCCTTCAGGCCCCTTGATCGGGCTCGGGGTTATGCCCAGCACGGTCCAGCCGGGCAAGGCCGCGAACCAGGCCGCGATACGGGCGCAGACCTCCTCATGGATGGCGGCATCCCGCACCACCCCGCCTTTGCCGACCTGGCCGGGACCCGCCTCGAATTGCGGCTTGATCAGCACGATGGCAAAAGCCCCGGGCGCGCAGAGGGCAAGCCCGGCCGGCAACACAATTTGCAGGCCGATGAAGCTGGCATCGCAGACCAGCGCGCCGATCGGCTCGGGGATGAGCCCTGCGTCCAGATGCCGGGCATTGGTTTTTTCCAGCACGATAACGCGCGGGTCCGAGCGCAGCTTCCAGGCGAGCTGGCCATGGCCGACATCCACGGCATAGATTTTCGTGGCCCCCTGGGCCAGCAGCACATCGGTGAAGCCGCCGGTCGAGGCCCCGATATCCAGGCCGATTCGCCCCGCCGGGTCGAGGCCAAAATGCGCCAGTCCATGCGCCAGCTTCACCCCGCCGCGCGAGACCCAGGGATGGTCCTGGCCCTTGACCGAGAGCTGCGCGTCCGGCGGCAGCAGATCGCCCGGCTTGGCGATGCGCGCCGTGCCGGCATAGACCAGCCCGGCCATGATGAGCGCCTGCCCCCTGGCGCGGGATTCCACCAGGCCAAGCTGCACGAGCATGAGGTCGGCGCGTTGTTTTGCCATGGCCCGGCTTAGACCAGAAAACCGGCTCAGACCAAAGCGGGCGCTTCCAGGCGCAACGGCGCGCTCTCTCCGGCATCGAGGGTGAAGAAGCGCTCCAGTTCCTGGTCCGCCGCGCGCATCGCCGCGCGCAGATCATGCAGCGGCGCGTCGATAGGCTCGGCGGTGAGCTGGAAAGTGCCGAAATGCATGCCCACGGCGCGTACCGCGTGCAAATCCAGCATCGCTTGCACGGCATCGGCCGGGTTCAGATGCACCGGCCCCATCATCCAGCGCGGCTCATAGGCGCCGATCGGCAGCATGGCCAGCGTGGGGGCGCCAAGGCGGCGGCGGATTTCGGCGAAATATTTCGTGTAGCCGGTATCGCCCGCGAAAAAAATCCGGTGTCCCTTATAATTGAGGTACAGCCCGCCCCAGAGCGTCTCGTTCCTGTCCCAGAGCGTGCGGGCGGAAAAATGCCGCGCCGGCGTGCCGGTGATATGCGCGCCATGCACCGTCGTCTCCTGCCACCAGTCGAGATCGATGGCGCCTGGGATACGCTTTTTGGCGAGATAGGCGGCATTGCCGAGCATGGTGACGATACGCGCCCCCGGCGAATGCCGGTGCAGGGCACGCAATGCGTCGATATCCATATGGTCGTAATGGTTATGCGAGAGCAGGATGATGTCGATGCGCGGCAGATCCGCCAAGGCGATGCCGGGTGCCCGCACCCGCCGCGGCCCGGCGAAGCCGACGGGCGAGCAACGCTCTGAAAATACCGGGTCGGTCAAAACATTCAGCCCGGGAAAGCGGATCAGAAACGTGCTGTGGCCGATCCAGGTCAGGGTGAAATCCCCCTCCGGCGGCGAATATAGCGTGTTTTCAACATGTTTTGGCCAGGTCGCCCAAACCGATTGGTCCCGCCGGAGCCGCGCGGTGAGGAAGGTCCACATGCCGCCACGCCGGCCTTCCTGGCTGCGGATCGTGGGTTCGGGGTTGAAAAAACGCGTGCCGTTGAAATGGTCTGATAATGGATATGGCATAATTCAGATATAGGAAAGAGCCACCGGCTTGTGAATGGCGGCGGCGAAAGACGAAAAACCAGCCGCCGCGCCATGCGTTTGCCGCAACTCTCTCTTGTATCGGCTCTGCCGCAGCGGATATGTAGGATGATACAAGAATGCGGGATGATGAGATTCCATGTCTGAAGTGAGAAAAACAAAGGTTCTGATAATCGGCTCCGGCCCGGCGGGGTACACGGCGGCAATCTATGCGGCGCGTGCGAATATGAGCCCGGTGCTCGTGGCCGGGCTGCAACCGGGCGGCCAGCTCACCATCACCACGGATGTGGAAAACTACCCCGGCTTCGCCGACCCCATCCAAGGCCCCTGGCTGATGGAACAGATGGCCAAGCAGGCCGAGCATGTCGGCACGGAAATCATGTATGACATCGTCACCGAGGTCGATTTCTCCGCCCGCCCATTCAAGGCGGTGACCGATGGCGGCATCTCTTTCGAGGCCGATGCCGTGATCATTTCCACCGGGGCGCAGGCGCGCTGGCTGGGGCTGGATTCCGAGCAGAAATACCAGGGCGCAGGGGTTTCCGCCTGCGCGACATGCGACGGCTTCTTCTATCGCGGCAAGCGCGTCGCGGTCATCGGTGGCGGCAATACGGCGGTCGAGGAGGCCATCTACATGACCCACCATGCCAGCCATGTCACCCTGATCCACCGCCGCGACCATCTCCGCGCCGAGCGGATTTTGCAGAAGCGCCTGTTCGAGAACCCGAAAATCTCGGTTATCTGGGACCATGCGGTGGATGAGATTCTCGGTGCCGGCACGCCCGAGGTGGTCACCGGCGTGCGCCTCAAAAACGTCAAATCCGGCGAGACCCAGGAATTGCCCGTGGATGGCGTGTTCGTCGCCATCGGCCATTCCCCCACCACGGCGCTGTTCAAGGGCCAGATCACGCTGGATGCCGAGGGCTATATCATCACCAGACCCGGCACCACCGAGACCAATATTCCCGGCGTATTCGCGGCGGGGGACGTGCAGGACAAAACCTACCGCCAGGCCGTAACGGCGGCCGGCACGGGCTGCATGGCGGCACTGGAAGCGGAAAAATTCCTGGGCAGCATCCCGCTGCATGTCAGCGAGGCGGCATAATGACCGGACAGAAAATGGATTGGGACAAGCTGCGGGTCTTCCACGCCGTGGCCGAAGCCGGCAGCTTCACGCATGCGGGCGATACGCTGAACCTCAGCCAATCCGCCGTATCGCGGCAAATCTCGGCGCTGGAGGAGGCGCTGGCCGTGCCTTTGTTCCACCGCCACGCGCGCGGCCTCATCCTCACCGAACAGGGCGAGGCGCTGAACCGCACGGTGCGCGAGGTTTTCGCGAAACTCGCCATGACCGAGGCGCTGCTCGCCGAAAGCAAGGAAAAACCCGCCGGACGGCTGAAGGTGACCACCACCCATAGCTTCGGCGTCGCCTGGCTGGCGCCGCGCCTCAAATCCTTCCTCAACGCGCATCAGGACGTCACCGTCTCGCTGCTGCTGGACGATACCGATCTCGACCTCGCCATGCGCGAGGCCGATGTCGCCATCCGCATGCACCCGCCCCGTCAGCCGGACCTCGTGCAGCGCCATTTGGGCGAAATCCGCAGCCAGATCTGGGCCTCGCCGGATTATGCCAAAACCTACGGCCTGCCGGAAACCGTGGAAGACCTCGACAACCACAAGCTCATCCTGTTCGGCGACCGCAAACCACCCGTGCCGGATGTAAACTGGCTGGGCGAGATCGGCCGCAAGGACGGCACGGCGCGGCGCGGTGTGCTGGAGGTCAACTCACTCCAGGCGGTGCTGGCCTGCGTGCGCGCGGGCATCGGTATCGGCACCGTGCCGGACTATCTGGTGCAGGACCAGACCGGGCTTATCGCTGTGCTGCCGGAGGTCAAAAAACCCGCCATCGACATGTATTTCGTGTATCCGGAAGAGCTGCGGAACAGCAAACGCGTGTCGGTGTTCCGTGACTTTCTCGTGAATAGTATTGCGGAACGCAACGGGGTGACACGCTGAAACCAGCGGATTCCTTGGACTTCCCGGCGCGCTGCCATATTCGGTCACAAAAAAGCAACCGCTAATCGATTTTACCCCTTAAAATAAATCAAGTTGTGGCCTATATACAACAGGTCCGGTGCGAGCCGGGCTGGGACTTCGGTTCCAACGTCTCCCAGACGTGAAGCCTCCCTGTTGACTTGACCCGCTGGCCCATCAGGTGCCGGCGGGTTTTTTTGTGCCCCGGGGGTCTGTGCCGGCCATGATAACCGCCAGAGCGCAGGAGGCGAGCCGCGCGCGCGCATCATCCGCCCGGCTGGTGAGGATGATGGGTACGCAAGCGCCAAGCACGATACCGGCGGCATCGGCATTGGCGAGGAAAGTGAGCTCCTTGGCGAGAATATTACCCGCCTCGATATTCGGCACCACGAGGATATCGGCGCAGCCGGCAACGGCGGAGGAAATATTTTTGCCGGCGGCGGCCGCCGCCGAGATGGCGTTGTCAAAGGCCAGCGGGCCGTCGAGCAGGGCGCCGGTGATCTGTCCGCGATCGGCCATCTTGCACAAAGCGGCGGCATCGAGTGTCGCCTGCATAGTGGGGCTTATGGTTTCCACCGCCGCCAGAATGGCCACGCGCGGGATGGCGATGCCGAGGATATGCGCGAGGTCGATGGCGTTCTGCACGATGCAGTGCTTGTCCTCGAGCGATGGCGCGATGTTGATGGCGGCATCGGTGATCAGCAGCGGGCGCGGATAGGCGGGCACGTCCATCACATACACATGCGATAGCCGTTTGCCCGTGCGCAGGCCGCTGCCCGGCTGCATCACCTCATGCAGCAGCTCATCGGTATGCAGCGCGCCCTTCATCAGCAGGCGGGCCGTGCCGTTCCGCACCAGGGCCACGGCGCGCGCCGCGGCGGCATGGCTATGCGGCACGTCCTCGATACGGAAGGCCGCGATATCCAGATGGTGCAGCGCTGCCACGGCGCGGATTTTTGCCGCCGGGCCGACCAGTATGGGGGTAATGAGGCCGCGCGCCGCGGCCTCGGTGGCGGCCAGGAGCGACGCCTCGTCGCAGGGATGCGCTATGGCGGTGGGCAACGGCGCGGCGGCGGTGGCGCGGGTGAGCAGGGTGCGGAAATGCGCGTGGCGCAGCAGCCGCACCTCCGGCAGCGCGATGGCGAGGCGGCTGACCTTCTCGGTCGGCGCCTGGACCGTGGCGGTGCCGCGCAGTACCTCCACGCCGCTCTGGTTGGTGCAGTGGCAATCCAGCACAACGCGGTGCTTCTCCGCCTCCAGCCCGGTAACCGTGCAGGTCGCGGTAATGGTATCGCCCGGCGCCACGGGGGCGCGGAATTTCAGCTCCTGGGCAAGGTAGATGGTGCCCGGCCCGGGCAGCTTGGTGCCGAGTACGGCCGAGATCAGCCCGGCGGTGAGCACGCCCTGGGCGATGATATGGTGGAACAGATCGGTCGCGGCATATTCAGCATCGAGATGCGCGGGGTTGATATCGCCGGAAATGACCGCGAACAAGGCGATGTCATCAAGCGTGATCTGGCGGGACAGGCTGGCGGCATCGCCCAGTCTGAGGTCGTCGAAGACGCGGTTTTCGAGCCGCTCGGCGCTTATATCCATGGCACCCGATCCTTCTTCAGCGCTGCAGAATATAGGTCCCGGGCGCGGGCCCGAGAATGGGGTAGTGGCCGAGCGGCGCGCCCAGCTCCGGCGGCTTGCCCGGCGCGCCGGAATGCGCGCCGAGCCAGCCGGCCCAGCTCGGCCACCATGAGCCCTCCTCGCATGCCGCACGGCTCTGCCACGCCTCGGGGGGGATGTAGAGATCGCCGGGTTGGCGTTCGAGCCGGCAGAAATGCCGGTTCTTGTGCCCGGGCTCGCTCACCACCCCGGCATTATGGCCTCCAGAGGTCAGCACGAAGGTGATACCCCCGGCGCAGAATTGCTGGATTTTATAGACCGAGCGCCAGGGCGCGATATGGTCGGTCTCCGTGCCGATGACGAAGAGCGGCGCGTGGATATCGCTCAAGGACACCGCCTTGCCGCCGGCTTCGAGGCGGCCTTCGGCGAGGTCGTTATTCAGGAACAGGCGGCGCAGATATTGCGAATGCATGCGGTAGGGCATGCGCGTGGCATCCTGGTTCCAGGACATCATATCTGTCGGGTGGTCCTGCTCGCCGAGGTAATAGCGGCGGACCAGATGCGACCAGATGAGATCGTTGGCGCGCAGCATCTGGAAGGCGCCGGCCATCTGCGTGGAGTCGAGATACCCCTGGGACCACATGGTGTCGTCCAGGAAGGCGAGCTGGGAATCGTTGATGAAGAGCTGCAACTCGCCGGCCTCGGTGAAATCGGTCTGCGCCGCGAGCAGGGTGATGCTGGCAAGCCTTCCGTCCTGTTCGCGCGCCATGGCGGCGGCGGCAATGCTGAGCAGCGTGCCGCCAAGGCAATAGCCGGTGGCATGGATTTTCGCGGCACCGCATATGGCGGTAACGGCATCGAGCGCCGCCATCACGCCGAGGCGGCGGTAATCATCGAGTCCGGTATCGCGCAACGCGGCATCGGGGTTGCACCACGAGATGCAGAACACCGTGAAGCCCTGGCCGGTGAGGTATCTGATCATCGAATTATGCGGCGAGAGGTCGAGTATATAGTATTTCATGATCCAGGCCGGCACGATGAGGACCGGCTCGGGGCGTACCGTCGCGGTGGCCGGGCTGTATTGCAGCAGCTCCATCAGCTCGTTGCGGAACACCACCGCCCCCGGCGTGATGGCGACATCGCGGCCCGGCTGCATGGGCAATGGCTGGGTGGCGGTGCGGCCCAGGGTCGCCAGGTCCTCCACGAGGTTCCGCGCCCCCTCGCGCAGATTACCGCCATAGCTCGCCAGGGTTTTGGCAATAACCTCCGGGTTCAGCCCCGGCATGTTCGATGGTGCCAGCATGTCCATGATCTGGCGGGCGAGGAAGCCCACGATGCGCTCGCTCTCCCGGGAAACCCCGGGCACCCCTTCCGTGGCCTCCCCCCAGAAGCGTTCGGTGCGCAGGAAGGCCTGCGCGGCGAGGGCGGCGGGGCCGTGCTGCCAGCCGGGATCATCGAAGCGGTGGTCGCCCGGTTCTGGCGCCAGAACCTCCGCCGGCAGGCCCAGAGCCAGCCGGGTGAGGGCCACCCAATCGGCGCCACGGCGGCGCGCTAGTGCAATCTGCCGCCCGGGCTGGCTGGCCAGGTGCATGGACCAGTCCGCCGCCGCGCGGGCCAGCGAGGCGGGGGACAGCCCGCCGGTGAAGCGCGCCTGGGCCGCGTGCAGGGTGCGGTCAAGATCGCGGTCAAGATCGTGCATGGCGGAATCTTCGGTCATTCGGGGCTCCAATGTTCAGGCGAGCAGATGCTGGCCGCCATCGACCGGGATGAGCGTGCCGGTGAGCATCCGGGCCGCATCGCCGACCAGAAAGGCCGCGAGGGCGCCGCAATCCTCAATGGTGGCGAGGCGGTGTTCCGGGGCTTCCCGCGCGGCGGTATCAAGCATCTCGTTGAAATGCTCGATGCCGCCGGCGGCGCGGGTGGCGATGGGGCCGGGCGAAATGGCGTTGACACGGATGCCGCGCGGGCCAAGCTCCGCGGCGGCATAGCGCACGGCACTTTCCAGCGCCGCCTTGACCGGGCCCATGAGGTTGTAATGCGGCACGACGCGCCCGGAACCCTGATAGGTGACAGCGAGCAGCGCGCCACCCTGGGGCATCAGCGGTTCCGCCAGCCGGGCGGCGCGCAGGAAGGAATGGCAGGAAATATCCATGGCCAGGGCAAAACCCTCGGGCGAGCTGTCCACCACCCGGCCATGCAGGTCGGCGGCGGGGGCGAAAGCGATGGAATGCAGCAGGAAATCGAGCCGGCCCCAGCGCAAGGCGACCTCGGCGAACACCGCCTCCAGCGCCCCGGGCTCATGCACATCGCAGGGCAACAGAAAAGCAACGGGCAACGCCTCGGCCACCGCCGCCACATGCGGCCGGGCTTTTTCATCAAGATAGGTCGCGGCCAGCGTGGCGCCGCAGGCCGCGAAGGCCCGGGCACAGCCCGTGGCGATGCTGTGCTCGTTGGCGATGCCGAGGACAAGGCCGCGCTTACCCGCAAGGCTGAACATGGCGGGCAGCGCGGCAGCCGTCACGGCGCGGCGTTATCGGGCCGGTGCGCGGCATCGGACGGGCGTTCCCGGCTCGGACCTGGAGGACGTTCCGTGAAGGCCGAGAGCAATGTGGCGTTGGCGCGCATCATCTCGCGCATATAGGCCATATTGGCCTGCGCCATGTTGCGCATGGTCTCGGCGA
>JAKBAV010000037.1:14901-18320 GCA_021826225.1 Pseudomonadota bacterium
CCACGAAGGCAGGCATCTTTTGTAAACATATCCGTAATCAGATCGCTTGCGGAAACGGGTTGTTTACGCCTCTGGTCTAGGCTGGGGCAGAAGCTGCTTTTTACTGGGATACATGATTTGTCGACCACCCTGGACCGGACCGTGCTGCCTCAGATCGACCGTGCCCTGGCCGAACCCGGCTGGCTGCCCGCCATGCCGCGCGCGCTGCGCGCCGCCTATGCCGCGGAACGACTGGAGCAATGCCGCCTGTTCAACCGGCGCATGCTCCTGGCCCTGACTCTGATCTTCGATCTGTACTGGGTGAACGAGTTTTTCTCGGCGCCTGAAATCGTCTCGCAATCCGGGCTGTTGCGGTTCGGCCTGATGACCCCGGCGGTACTGCTCTTCACGCTGCTCGACCTGCGCGGCTGGATCGGCCGTTATTACGCCCTGGGGCTGCTGGTGCTGACGCTGATGCCCGCCCTCATCTCGGCGCTGCTCTGCATCCGCCTCGCCCCGGCCACGGCCTCGCCGCTGGATATCGGCGCAGCACCGCTGATCCTGCTCGGGACCGGCATGGCGATGCGCATGCCGCCGCGCGCCTTCCTCATCAACATCTCGGCCACCCCGGTCATCTTCATCGCCTCACTGCTCTATGCCCGCGACGTGCCGCTGGGCGAGGCCGGTTCGCTGGTCTTGATCGAGGTCTCCATCGCCGCCGCCGGCATCGGCTTCAACCTGCAGCTCGAATGGCGGGACCGCCGGATGTTCCTGCTCAACACGGCCGACCAGATCATGCGCGGCATGCTGGACGCGGCCAATCAGGGGCTCGTCCGCGAAACCATGACCGACGCGCTCACCGGCGTCGCCAACCGCCGTTGCTTCGATGATACGCTGGCGATGTTCTGGCATCACGGCATCGCCGCGGGCGGCGCGGTGGGGCTCATCATGGCTGATATCGACCATTTCAAGCGCTATAACGACCATTACGGGCACCAGGCGGGGGATGACTGCCTGCGCCGGGTGGCGGCGCGGATCGGCATGCTGATCCGCGAGCAGGATGTGCTGGCGCGCTATGGCGGCGAGGAATTCGCGATCCTGCTGCCGGACGCGACGCCCGAGGCGGTACGCAACGTGGCCGAGCGGGTGCGCGAAGGCGTGGAACAGCTCTGCCTGGAGCATGCCGGGCTGATGCCGCCCGCAATCGTCACCCTCAGCCTCGGCTATGGCTGCGTCTCGCCGCATCGCGGCGCCATCATGCGCGACCTGGTGGCAATTGCCGATGGCGAGCTATACGCGGCCAAGCGCGGCGGGCGGAACATGGCCATGTGCTCATACGCGCCGGAAGCATAGCGCGCATTTCAGCGCGGCAGCCTGAAAATTCGCAATCGGTATCCGGCCCTCCTCAAGCCGGAGCTTGATCCCTCCTTGTGCAAGGCCCAGATACCGGCATACTACTAACCAATCTGGAAGAGCTTCCGCTTATGGAGAGCGAAACGGCGTTCAAACAAACCCGGCCGCCACCTTTCTGGGCGGCGGCCCGTCTGGTGACCCAACTTACCTCAGCGCGGATGGCGAAGCCGGTGCCAGAGTGGATCCTGGCGTGAGCGATGATGTGAAACCGACGGAAACGGCACTGGGACGTCAATCGCAAGCGGAGTACGTTCTGGCGTCTGATCCCGCGAATGTCGAGGCGCTGCTGGAGCTTGGCCGTTTGGCCAATGCCCGGGGCGATTACGGGGCCGCACTGCAGAGCTTTGCCGCCGCCGCCATGTTGCAGCCACAGGATGTTTGGCGTTGGCTGGATGTCGCTGAGACGCTTGTGGCGTTGGAGCGCATGGAAGCCGCGGAAGAGGTCTATGCCCGCATTTTGCTGATTGAGCAGGATCAACCTCAGGCCCTGATTGGTCTTGGGCGTTGTGCCCGATCACGCTCTGCGCATAATGACGCATTAGCCGCCTTTCAGCACGCCGCCGAGCTGGTGCCGCAAGATATGTGGCGCTGGCTCGATGTGGGTGATGAACTCATGGCGCTCAATCGGCTGGACGATGCTGAGGCCGTCTTTGGGCGCGCCGGCGCAGTAGCTCCCGATACCATGGCCCCTTTTTTACGGGTTGGCCGCTGTGCACGACAGCGCGGTGCGCATGAGGCCGCGCTGGCCGCCTTTCAGCGCGCCGCCGAGTTGGCGCCGCAAGATATGTGGCGCTGGCTGGATGTGGGCGAGGCGTTGATGGCGCTTGGCCGCCTGGCGGAGGCTGAAAGCGCGCTCAGCCAGGCCGTTGCAGTGGCCCCAGGCCAAAAACTGCCCGTGGAGCGCCTCGGTGCCTGCATATCCATCAGGGGTGGCCCCGCCGCTGAATTGGCCTATTATCAAGGCTACGTCAGCCGAAATCCTGATGATTTATGGGGGCGGCGGCGTGTTGCGGCGCTGTTTCGGGGTGCTGGCCGGTTGGATGAAGCCGAGGCGCTGTGCCGGACCATGCTGCGCGAAGCGCCGGGCGCCGACACGCTTATGGAACTTGGCCTGTGCGCCAGGCAGCGGCGGAACCATGCCCAAGCCATCGGGTTTTTCCGTGACGCCGTGGGGTTTGCGCCGGAACAGCTCTGGCCCAGGCAACAATTGGTGCAGGAGTTGCGCGAAGCCGGAGCCCATGACGACGCGCTGGCCGAAGCGGACGAGGCTCTGCGCCGTTATCCTGACGTGCTTGCAGCCCTGTTGGGCCGGGCGCACTGTCTGCGTGATGCCGGGCGGTATGAGCTGGCGTTGGCCGCTTACGAGGACATCGCCACCAACTTCCCCGACGATAACGAGGTGTTGGTGGAGTTGGCGGTGGTGGAGCGCCTCCTTGGGAGGCATGCAGCGGCATCCATGCATTTGGCGCGAGTTCTGGAGCGCGATCCGGTGAATGTCCCGGCCATCAGGGATCTTGGCGGCACCGCATTACTGCTGGGTGATTTTGCCGAAGCCTACCGCCTGTTCGATACCGCCGCCGCGGCCAAGCCCGATGAGCTCGCCTTCCAGATGGGCGTGATCGACACCCTGGCGGCGGCTGGAAAAATCGACGAGGCGATCTGCCTTCTGGAAGAGCAGGAGCGGGAGCAAGGACCGCTTCCCGCGCTGCGGGTCAAGCGCGCGGCACTGCTGCGGCAGGCGGGGCGTTACCCTGAGGCAGTGGTGCTGGTGCGGGAGGCCACGGCTCTTGAGCCGGAGAATTTCTGGCTGTGGTTCGAGCGCTTTTTTTGCGAGATGCAGGCCGGGCCTGGCTCGGCGGTGGCCGAATGTCTGGCGCGCATGCCGGTATCTGGCCTGGGCGACTATGCCATGCGGCAGCGCTGCCGCGGTTTATATGCCGAAAGCCGGCTGATGTACGGCACCGCGCAGCATTATTACCGCGAGGCCGCGGCGCTGGCACCCAAGGACACCGCCGCGCGCAATGATT
>JAKBAV010000150.1 GCA_021826225.1 Pseudomonadota bacterium
CAAAGCCGGGCCAGTTACGGGCGCGGAGCAGGGTTTTGTCCTGCCATTCGGGCAAATCCGGCAACACGGCCAGCGCGCCCAGCGCGGCGCGGCGCATCACGCGCGGCACAATCCCCGCCGTTAGCGGCCAAACCGGCTCTATCCAGGGGAACTCATCCTCCCGCAGCGCGCTGGCCACGTAGTCGGGGTGGTGAATCACCAGCCGGTCGGCAAACGTCTCCAGCTTGCCGGAGACGATCAGCTTGGCCCCCACCGGGTACTGCGTGAGCCGGGCGGCGTGGAACAGCGCGATTTCGGCAAAGCCGCTGCCATCGCCGATGATTACCCGGTGCGGCTGGGTTTTCTTGGCCGGCGGCTCGTGGCGGATGACTTCCACCCGCAGCGTGGCCACCTGGCCCGGCCGGGCATCGGCAATGCGGGGGGTGGCGCGGCGGTCGGTGAAATCCACCGGCAGATGGAACAGCACGTCGCGCACGGTATTGCCGTCGACCAGCCGCGCCATAAGCACCGACAGGCGCGGCCCCAGCCCAGGCAGGCTGGAGAGCGGCGCGCGCAAAGGGGCCAGAATTTCCACACTCACATGCTGACTCATGACCAAACCGCGCCTATACCGCAAGCCGACCATGACCGACGACACGCCACAGCTCGATAATCGCCGCCGCCGCCTTATCTACCGCGCCCAGCACCGGGGCACGTATGAGAATGATTTGCTCATAGGCGATTTCGTGAAGGCCCGAATCGCCACCATGACCGAGGCCGAGCTGGATGAGCTGGAAGAGGTGATGGAATTCCCGGATGCCGAGCTGGCCGACTGGCTGACCGGCCGCAAGCCCATCCCCGCCCATGCCGACAGCCCCATGCTCCGCCGCATACGCGAGGCGGCGCTGAACCGCACATGATCCCGGTTTACGGCGCCCCGGAGGGGGTAGATGCGCTGGTGCTGGTGCGCCGCGTGGGTGAGCATGACGGGCCGGTGCTGCACATTGCCCGCGATGATACGCGCTTGGCCGCCCTGGCCGAGCAGATTGCCTTTTTCGGGCCGGAGATAGAGGTTGTGGCGTTCCCCGCCTGGGACTGCCTGCCTTATGACCGCGTTTCTCCCAATGCTGGGATTATCGCCGACCGCATCGCCGCGCTGAGCCGCCTGCAGGCCTCGCCCGGGGCCAAGCGCATTGTGCTGACCACCGCCAACGCGGCGCTGCAAAAACTGCCGCCGCGCTCCGCCTTGGCCGGGGCAGGCATGCGGCTTGCCAAGGGCGATGCTGTCTCGGTGGCCGATATTGCCGCGTTCCTGGAAGCCGATGGTTACCGCCACACAGGCACGGTGATGGAGGCGGGCGAATTTTCCCGCCGTGGCGGCATTCTGGACGTTTTCCCGGCAGGTGCCGCCGCGCCGGTGCGTATCGACCTGTTCGGCGACGAGATTGAGAGCATCCGCCGTTTCGACCCCGAGACCCAGCGCTCGGGTGAGGATGTGGCGGTGCTGGAATTCGCCCCTGCCTCGGAAGTGCCGTTCGACTCCACCTCCATCGCCCGGTTCCGCACCAACTGGCGCGAGCTGTTCGGGGCGGAATCGGTAAAAGACCCGCTTTACGTCTCCGTGTCCGAGGGGCACCGCCACCCCGGCATCGAGCATTACGGCCCGCTTTTCGCCGAGACCATGGAGAGTATTTTCGATTATCTCCCCGGCGCCTCGGTCAGCCTGGATCACCAGGCCGAGGGCGCCGTAGCGGCGCGGCTGGAGCTGATTGCCGACCATTACGCCGAGCGCCGCACCCCGGCGCGGGCGGGCGAGCCTATCTACCGCCCCATCCCACCCGGCATGTTGTACCTGGACCGCGAGGAGTGGGATGCGGCCTTGGCCAAGGGGCCATGCTTCGAGATCACGCCATTTTCCCGCCCCGATGGCGCCGCTCAGGGCGTGGATATTGGCGGCCGCCCCGGGCCCATCCTCACCGGGCAGCCCATGGCGGCCATGGACGGGTTTGCCGAACTGAAGGGCAAATGGGCGGCTGCAGGCCGTACCGTCATCCTCGCGGCCTGGAGCTTCGGCTCGCGCGAGCGACTGACGCTGATGCTGAAAGAGCATGGGCTACGCGACATACGCCCCATAGCTACGGCTGACGAAGCCCGCGCCCTGCCGCCGGGGGTGGTGGCGCTGGCCGTACTGCCCTTGGAGCGCGGCTTCGTAACCGACCGCCTGGCCGTGGTCTCGGAGCAGGACCTTCTCGGCAGCCGCATCGCCCGCCCGCCCAAGCGCAAGAAGCGCGCCGACCAGTTCATCGCCGATGCTACGGAGATTGAGGAGGGCGACCTGGTGGTTCACCAGGACCACGGCATTGGCCGCTATGCCGGGCTAGAAGCGGTGACGGTGAACGGCGCGGCGCATGACTGCCTGAAGCTGCTTTACGATGGCGGCGACAAGCTGTTCCTGCCGGTCGAGAATATCGACCTGCTCTCACGCTTTGGTAACGAGACCGATGGCGTGGCGCTGGACAAGCTCGGCGGTGCCTCATGGCAGGCGCGCAAGGCCAAGGCCAAGAACCGTATTCAGGACATGGCGGCCGGCCTCATCCGTCTGGCCGCCGAACGGCAGATGCGCGAGGCCCCTCTGCTGACGCCGGAAGACGGGTTATTCGCTGAATTCTGCGCCCGTTTTCCCTATACCGAGACCGAGGACCAGGCGAAGGCCATTGCCGACGTGCTGGAGGATTTCGCAGCGGGCAAGCCCATGGACAGGCTGATTTGCGGCGATGTGGGCTTTGGCAAGACCGAGGTGGCACTGCGCGCGGCCTATGTGGCCGCCATGGCTGGCACACAGGTGGCGGTGGTGGTGCCCACCACGCTCCTCGCCCGCCAGCATTACCGCGCCTTTGCAGCGCGGTTCGAGGGTTTGCCGCTGAAAGTGGCGCAGCTTTCGCGCCTGGTTGCCGCCAAGGATGCAACGAAAGTACGCGACGGCCTGGCCGATGGCAGCATCAACATCGTTATCGGTACCCATGCCCTGATGGCGCAGAGCGTGAAATTCGCCGATCTCGGCCTGCTCATTGTCGATGAAGAGCAGCATTTTGGCGTGAAGCATAAGGAGCGGCTGAAGGAACTGAAAGCCGACGTGCATGTGCTCACCCTCACCGCCACGCCCATTCCGCGCACGTTACAGCTTGCGCTTACCGGTGTGCGCGACCTCTCACTCATCACTACCCCGCCGGTGGACAGGCTGGCCGTTCGCACCTTCATCATGCCGTTTGATTCGCTGGTGATCCGCGAAGCCATCGCGCGTGAGAAATTCCGCGGCGGGCAGATTTTCTGTGTCGTGCCGCGGATTGAAGATTTGGATTCCGTGGCCGCGCGGCTGCGTGAAATCGCACCGGATATACGCAC
>JAKBAV010000038.1 GCA_021826225.1 Pseudomonadota bacterium
TCTATGCGAATTATTCCTGGATCGACGCGACCTACCGCAGCCGCTTCATCGAGCATTCGAACAACCCCCATGCCGATGCCAATGGCAATATCACCGTCATGCCGGGCGACCACCTGCCAGGGATTCCACGGAATCTCTTCAAATTCGGCATTATCTGGAATCCGGATTCGCGCTGGAGCGCCGGGCTTTCAGGCACGGCGCAGACATCGTCGCCGCTTTATGGCGATGAAGCCAATCTCACGGCGCCGCTGCCGGGCTATGCCGTGCTTGATGTCACGGCCAGCTACCGCGTAACGCACCACCTCGAGATATTCAGCGATATCGAAAACCTGACCGATACGAAATACTATAGCTATGGCACATTCTCGCCCACAGGGGCGGCGGGCGGCGTGTATGTGGCGCAGGCCCCGGGTTATTCCAATCCGCGCAGCTACAGCCTGGGCGCGCCCATCGGCGCTTATGGCGGGGTTAAGTACACCTTCTGAGACAGCACTTCGTTGACATTTCAGCTGTGATATACTCTGTATCAATCAACCCCATAACAATAACGAGGTATCCGTCATGAAATTCGGCACCCAGACCACCGCTTGCGGCTTGTTGCTCCTGGCCATGGCATGCGCGGCGGCACCGGCGCACGCCAGCAGCCCCGGTATCGGCGCCGGGGATAACTGGACCAACCATAACGGCGATTCCAACGAGACCGCATTCAGCCAGCTCAACCAGATCACCAAAGCCAATATCGGCAAACTAGGCCTGGCATGGTCGCTGCAGCTACCGGGCGAGGCAAGCCTGGAGGGCACGCCGGTCGCCGTGAATGGCGTGCTGTATTTTACCGGCAGCGAAGGCAAGGTCTATGCCGTGAACGGCAGCGACGGCAAAGTGCTGTGGACATATGACCCGCAGATCTGGAAGGTTCATCCCGCCAGCATGGCCTTCAACTTCGGCGCCAATCGCGGTGTCGCCTATGATAACGGTAAAATTTTCTCAGCCGCGCTCGATGGCCGGCTGTTCGCCCTCGATGCCAAAACCGGAGCCCTCCTCTGGTCGGTTCAAACAGTCTCGTTGCAGGGCGCGCAGACCATAACCGGGGCGCCGCGCGTGTTTGCCGGCAAGGTCATCATCGGCCAGGGCGGCGCGGATTTCGGCGCGCGCGGCTATGTCACCGCCTATGACCAGGCGACGGGCAAGCAGCTCTGGCGCTTCTACACCGTGCCCGCCTCGCCGGCGCAGAATGCAGGCGATCCGGCGATGGAGATGGCCGCGAAGACCTGGAGCCCGGATTTCTGGCAGCATACCGGCGGCGGTGGCGGGCCGTGGGACGGCATCACCTTCGATGCCGAGCTCAACCGCATCTATATCGGCACCGCCAATGCCGGCCCGTATGATCCGGCGGTGCGCAGCCCGGGCACCGGCGATAACCTGTTCACCGCCTCCATCGTCGCGCTGGATGCCGATACGGGCAAGTATATCTGGCATTATCAGGTCGTGCCGCGGGATGAATGGGATTACGACTGCACCCAGCAGATGACTTTGGCGGATCTGACCATAGACGGCAAACCCCGCAAGGTGCTGATGCAGGCGCCGAAGGACGGGTTCTTCTATGTCCTCGACCGCGAAACCGGCAAGCTGATCTCGGCCGATAAAATCGGCAAGGTGACCTGGGCCGAGCGCATCGACATGAAGACCGGGCGCCCGGTGGAAGCGCCGCATGACCGTTACGATATCAGCGGCAGGATCCTGATCTGGCCGGCACCCGCGGGCGAGCATAGCTGGCAGGCGATGTCCTATGATCCGCAGACCGGGCTGGTCTACATTCCGACCATGCAACTGGCGGTCAGCATGGTCAAAGACGGGAGCCAGCCGGGTGGCTTTCAGGTCGGGCCGGTGAACGTGCTCACGGAAAAACACGCCCCCGGCGATGGCACGGGCTCGCTCCTGGCTTGGAACCCGGTGACGCAGAAAGCCGCCTGGCGCGTGCCGCATGAATATATCTGGAATGGCGGGGTGCTCTCAACCGCGGGCGGGCTGGTGTTTCAAGGCACGGCAGATGGGTATTTCTCCGGCTATGATGCACAGACCGGCGCGGATCTCTGGCACCAGCCGGCGGGCGGCGGGGTTATCGCCGCACCCATGAGCTATATGGCGGGCGGGCAGCAGCATGTTGCCGTGCTGGTGGGTTATGGCGGCACAGCGGCGGCCATGAGCGGCACGATGAATGTCGGCTGGAAATGGGGCGAGCCGCGCTATCTGCTGTCCTACGCGCTGGGCGGCACGGCGGCGCCGCCGCCCATGCCGGTACGTACCACCGCCATCCATGCCGTGGATAACCCCAAGCTCAAGCTCGACCCCGCGCAGGTCAGCGCCGGCGCCGGGCTCTACCTCTATTGCGCAGCCTGCCATGGTGTGAACCTGGTCTCCACCGGCTCGCCGGCACCCGATCTGCGTGAATCGCGGATCGCACTGGATCTGACGAGTTTCAATGCGGTGGTGCATGGCGGGGCGTTGATCCAGGCCGGCATGCCGCGCTTCAACAACCTCACCCCGGCGCAGATCGACGATCTCTACGCCTATATCCGCGCCGGGGCCCGCGCCGCGCTCGCCGCACCCGCGACAAAACCGCAATAATGCAGCATGGCGGGGCTACGGCCCCGCCATGCGGAAGAAATGGTACAGAAAGCTGGGCAGCACATAGCTGTTGAGCACAGCCATCATCACCGCCGGCAGGCAGAGCAGCCCCGGCGGTGGGCAAGGTTTTACGCGCGCCAGCACCCCTGAAAGCGGCAGCGCGCAGAACGGCAGGAGCAGCAGAAAATAACGTCCCTGCACGCCGGAGACGAGATTGGCCCCGGCCCGGCTGAAGGTGAGGTACAGCGACAGCTCGATGGCCATGAAGCTGCTGAGCAATATCAGCCAGGCCAGCAGGGCATCCCACGCCCGCCAGTGGCGCGCGCCGGGCGGCGCGGCTAAAGCGGCGGCGATGAGCGACAGCGCGAGCCAGGGATATTCCCAGGGCCGCATCAGCACCACATCGACCGAGACGCAGGCCAATATCTTGCGCCACATGCCTCCCCATTGCGCCGCGAGCGAGCGGAATGGCAGGCGGATGATCTCGGCGGGATGAGCGAGCAATACCTGAAGATTATTCGACGGCCGCGCATCATGCAGCCAAATGCTTCTGTCGCCGGGCCAGAGCGGGCCGGGATGGTAGGCGGCGAAGGGCCAGGGCGCGAAGCCCATGGCATGGATATGCAGCAGCCATAGCAGCGGCGCCACGGCGGCCAGCAGCACCAGCCCGGCGCGCCGGGCGAGGCCGGGCGCATGCAGCGGGGCGAGACAGAAAAGCAGCAGTGCAACATATGAAAATTTAGCCAGGGCAATGGCGGTGAGGAGCGCCAGCGCGCCCCACCAAGCCGCGCCGCCCGCCACCCGCGCTGTCCGGGTAGGCGCCGTCCGGGTGAGCAGTGCCACCGCCAGCGCGCAGGCGGCGATGAGCTGGCCATCCTGGCTGCAGGACGCGCCCAGGGTGATGGAGGTGGGCAAGGTGAGGATGACGAAGAGCAGCGGCGCGCCGAACCGCGCCAGGCACAAGGCCGCGCCACCCATGGCCATGAAGCTCAGCAGCATGCAGACGCGCGCCAGATAGATGGCAAAAAGTGGTGACAGGCCGGCAAGCTTGCCGCCAGCCAGGCCGAGCGCAGCGGGCAGGTAGAATACCGGAAAATACATCGTCATCTGCGTGGTGCAGAACCAGTTCTGGCTGCCCCACCTCACGGCCCCGGTCTGCACCAGTATGGCAGGCGGCACATTGCCCCGGGCAGCGTAGGGCTCCAGCTCCATGGCCAGAATAATGTCAAAAATGCCCGAATTGACGAGCACGCCGGGCACGTTGATGGGCGAAGGCGGGTTGGTGATCTGGCCAAGACGCAGACCCTCGGCGCGGGCGATATGGGCCAGCTCGTCCGGCGGCACGCCCAGGGGTGTGAGGAGCGCGCAACCGAGCCCGGTAGGCACGGCGCAGAGGAGAAAAATGATCGCCAGCCAGCGCGGCCGCGCAAAGATGTTCAGGAGATTGAAAATGTGGTGGCACGCGGCTGGCATACGCGCCAGAAGCATTGCGCCGCACTTAAATCAAGCCAGTTCGCCCGTCAGCCCGTAATATTCCGGATGGGCTTCAGCCTGGTTTACGCAGCGGAATGCCAGCGGTCAGCCCGCCATCGACCGGCAGGTTCACCCCGGTGATGTTGGCGGCCAGGCTGGAGGCCAGAAACAACGCCCCCGCAGCGCATTCCGCCGGCTCTATGGCGCGGCCCAGCGGGTGCGCCGCCGCCATGCTGGCCACGGCCATGTCCGATGTGCTGAACGCCGTGAATTTGGTCGGCATGCCGGCGGGGCAAACCGAATTGACGCGGATATTCTGCCCCGCGAGTTCCAGCGCCAAGGCCCGGGTGAGCGTGGTGATGGCACCCTTGGTGGCGCCGTATACTACGCCGCCATAGCCGATGAGCCCGGCCACCGAGGCGGTGTTGACGATGACTCCGCCGCCGCCCTGGGCCTCGAACTGCCGGATGGCCGCGCGGCAGCCATTCATAACGCCGAACACGTTCACGCCGAACAGCTTGTCGATATCATGATCCGTGGCATCGATGAACCGCTTCAGCTTCTGGCCCGGCTGCGGCTGGATGGTGATGCCGGCGTTGTTGTACATGATGTCGAGCCGGCCGAAATTTTCCACCGCCACAGCCACGAGAGCATCCACCTCAGCGGCAACTGCCACATTGCAGGCTTGCGCGATGGCGGTGCCGCCCTCAGCCCGGACCGCATCCGCCGTGGCCTGGGCGGCGGCGGCGTCAACATCCGACGCCACGATTTTCGCCCCGTGCTGCGCGAAGAGCAGCGCCGCCGCGCGCCCTACCCCGGAACCAGCTCCGGTGATGATGGCGATTTTACCCTGTATCAACCCGTCCATGCCGATTATCCTCCGAGGTTAAGGCAGCTCATATTCTGGTACAGCCGGAGCCCTTCGACGCCGCGTTCGCGGTTGATGCCGCTCATGCGGATGCCGCCTGAGGAGATGTAGCTGCTCATCATCCCGGCATTGACGTTGACGGTGCCGCTCCTGATGGCGAGCCCCACCTTGAAGGCCGCCGCCTTGTCCTGGCCGTGCACATAGCCGGACAGCCCGTAGCGGGAATCATTGGCCATTTCGACGGCATGGTCGAGATCGCGATAGCCGATGATGGTCGCGACGGGGCCGAAAATTTCCTCCTGCGCCGCCGGGTTGGCGTTATCGGGCACGTCCAGCGCCGTGGCTTCGAAGAAGAAGCCATTGTCGAGATGCGCGGGGCGCTTGCCGCCGGCGATGACCCGGCCGCCATGCTGCTGTGCCAGCGCGACGAAATGCTCGCAACGGGCGCGCTGGGCGGCGCTGATCACCGGGCCGAGCTGTGTCTGCGCCTCATCCGCCCGGCCGATCCTTATCGTCGCGAAAGCCGCTGCAATCTGCTCGCAAATTTCGGCCTTACGGTCCTGCGGCACGAAAATACGCGTGCCGATGGCGCAGCCCTGGCCGGCATGGGAGGTGCAGACGCTGACAGCGGCGGCAACGGCGCGCTCGGCTGAATCGGGCAGGAAAATCTGTGCCGACTTGCCGCCGAGTTCGAGCTGGATGCGCTTCATGGTCGGCGCCGCCTGCGCCATGATCTGCGTACCGACCGGGGTGGAGCCGGTGAAGGCGACCATGTCGATGGCGGGATGCGTCGTCAGCAGCCGGCTGCCCTCGATTCCGGGTTCGAGCACGATGTTGAGCACGCCCGGCGGCAAGGCGGCTTCGATGGCGGCCGCGGCGAACACCATGGCGGAAATCGGGGTAAGCGGGCTCGGCCGCAGCACCACGGTATTGCCCGCGATGAGTGCCGGAAAAACCTTCCACAATGCGGTCAGGAACGGAAAATTATAGGCCGCGATAGCGGCAACCACGCCGATGGGCGTATAACGGCGATGGCTCTGGATGACCATGCCATAAGGCGAGACGCGCTGTGCCAGCGGCAGCGGGTTCTCCTCCGATTCGGGCAAGGAGAGGAACAGGCTCAGAATTTCCGGCATCTGTGAGAGCGGCATGGCGACCTGCGCGTTCATCGACAGGCTGTGGCGCGGGCACCCGGCCTCACGCATGATGATGTCCACGATCTCGTCCCGGCGCCGGGCAAGGGCCGCGGCAAAACATGTCAGCGCCTCGGCCCGCGCGGCGCCGCTCAGCCCGCTCCATACGCCGCTGTCAAAAGTCCGGCGGGCGCTGGCGATGGCCGCTTCAATTTGGTTCGGCGCCAGCCCGGGGAATGCCGCGATTTCGGCCTCGGTGGAGGGATTCTGGACGCGATGCATCTCCCCGGTGCCGGTCACATAGGCGCCATCGATAAACCCTGCCTGCACGGAAACCCCCTTTATCCGACAATCAATTTTTCACTTATGCAAATTTCCGGTTCAGCGCGGCAACGCGACCTTTAGCCGCTTGGCGAATTCCGCTGGCGAGGCGAGCGGGTAGCGCCCAAGCTTCGCCGTGCTCAGGCTGCAGCAGGAATATTTGAGGATCGTGAATTCCTCGTACCATTCCAGCTCATCGGCCGGAATGCCGGTGATCTCCCGCCACAGCGCGATGGTCTCCGCGCGGCTGCCCATGCCCGCGAGAGGCGGCTGGCTCGCGGATGCGCCGTGCATGGCACTGGAATTGACCAGGAACCAGGCGAGGTCGTGCAGCGCGCCGCCAAGCGAGGGTTGCTCCCAGTCCATCACCGCGACCACGTCGAAATCATCGCCGAACATCATGTTGCCGATCCGCGCATCGCCCCACACAAGACCGGGCGGCTGGTTTTTCGGCCAGGATTTTTCGAGCCGGGCCATGCCGGCTTCCAGCACCGGCCGGAGCTCCGCATTAGCCACCCAGGCGATGAAACGGCGATATTTATCCCATTCCTGGGCCAGCCCTTCACGCGCATCCGGGGTGGCGCCGCGCAAAAAGCCTAAGCCCTCGAGCGGCACGGACTGCACCGCCGCCATCTGGCGCACGGCGTTTTCCCAGAGTTTCGCGCGCTGCGCCGGCGCCGCCTCCGCCACCCAGCCCGTCTCGCGGTAGGGCGGTATGCTCACGGGCACCCGGCCGAGCTTTTTTTCCATCACAAAGAACGGCGCACCGAGAAGGGTGGCATCCTCCTCGAACCAGTAAATCCTGGCGACACGGACGCGGCCATCCTTGTGCAGAAAATCCATCAGCCGGTATTGCTCCTCGAACAGCGTATCCGGAAACACCTGATGTCCGGTCGGCCTGATACGCACCACGAGGCCGCGCGCCACGCGCTCTCCATGTACCAGCCAGTTGGCATCGAACAGGATGGTCTCATGCGACTGACCAGCGCCGCGAGGGTAGGAAAGATTGTGGATATGGACGTCGCTGGCACCTTCAAGCCGGCGCGCGAGCCAACCGCTCAACTGGCCGGCGAGGATATCCAGATCCCGCGTTTCGGGTGCCACGATCTGGTCGGACATCTGATTCCCCTCTTTATTATTCGTTATATCGAAATATTATTCTCACTATTATGTATGGTGGCTGACCGCGCAAGTCAAATGCACACTTCCGCCGGTCAGGCGGCGGGAAGCTGGCCGGTGATGAAGCTGGAGATGCGGGCGCAGGCGGCGACCAGATCCTGGCCGATCTGGCGGATTTCGGCACCCTTCCTGGTGCCGGTGAAGCCGGTGAGGCCGAGCACGAAGGCGATCTGGCCGCGCAGCTCGAAAATCGGCGCGATGATGCTGACAAGGGAATACAGCGCATCATCCTGGATGGCTGGCAGCAGGCTGGTCGGGAATACGGTGCTCTCCTCACGGAACACCTGCTCCGGCGGCAGATCGAACCGCGTCGCCTCCGGGTTGCGTACATGCGCGGAATAGCCGTTCTCGCGCAGGAAGCGCATGCCCAGCATCATCGACTCGCGGTGCTCAGGCGTCGGCGGCGGGTCGCCGGCATCGAGCCAGGCCTGCGCTTCGGCGGGCGGGCGCCAGGCGTAGAAAATCGAGCCGAACGGCGCACGCAGCTTCAACCGGGCGCCGGCCGGGGCCGACCAGCCGATATGCGAGCCGGATGCCGCGCGGTCCCGCACGATGATATCCTCGCCCTCGCGGAAATAGGCGGCGCAGATCACGTCATACTGGTCGGCCAGAGCGCGCATTTCCGGCTGTGCCACCTGCAGTGGCGAGGCATGCTGCAAGGCGATCCGGCCGATCGAGGCCAGCGCCGGCCCCAGCATGTAGTTCTTGTCGCTCGTCCGGTACAAATACCCGACCTCAACCAGCCCGGTCAGCAAGGCATGGCAGGTGGCGCGGCTCAGCTTCAGCGCCTTCACCAGATCGGTGAGGGTGAACGCCTGACCGGGATGGTCAACGATGAAGTTGAGGATGGCAGCCACACGCTGGACGCCAGGAGATGAACGGGCCATTCCGCGTTCGATATTTCGAATTATTATGCCGGTCAAGGGCTGTCCCCTGCGGCGCTTGACTGTTAAGCGGGCGTTTCGCTAAAAAAGTCGAAATAGAGAATTTTTATACATATTAGGGAATCAACGAGAATGCCGGGAAACGGACCGCTGCACGGGATCAAGGTCGTCGAGGTTGCCATGTGGGCCTTCGTGCCCGCCTGTGGTGGCATGCTTTCCGATATGGGGGCGGATGTTATCAAAATCGAACCGCCGACCGGCGACCCCCTGCGCGGCCTGGCGATCGGCGGCATGGGCGCGGGCGGGCATGGCTTTGTGCTGTCCTGGGAGAACTATAATCGCGGCAAGCGCAGCATCACCCTCGACCTCAAGCATGATGACGGTGTCGCCGTGCTCTATAAGCTGCTCGAGGATGCGGATGTGTTCCTCACCAACCTGCTGCCGGCGGCGCGGCGGCGCATGGGTATCGATGTCGAGCTGCTGCGTGAGCGTTTCCCCACCCTCATCTACGCGCTCGGCAGCGGGCTCGGGCGGCAGGGGCCGGAGTGCGAGAAGGGTGGCTATGACTCGATCACCTTCTGGGCGCGCGGCGGTGTGGCATCTTCCATCACCCCCGAGGATGACGAATTTCCCGTGCAGCAGCCGGGTGCGGCCTTTGGTGATTGCGCCAGTGCGGCGATGCTGGCAGGCGGGGTCGCGGCGGCGATCGCCCAGCGCGCCATCACGGGCAAGGCATCCGTGGTCGATGTGTCGCTGCTGGGTGCCAGCATGTGGTTGCTGCAACGCGGCATCACGGAAGCCACGATCGAGAATGTGCCGCGTTTCCCACGCCCCCGGCGCGACCAGACGTTCAACCCACTCGTCGGCACCTACCGCACCGGCGATGGCCGTTATCTGGCGCTGTGCATGCTGCAGGGGCAGCGCTACTGGGCCGAACTCTGCGCCGTGGCGGGAGCGCCGGAACTTGCCGCCGACCCGCGCTTTGCCACCGATCGCGGCCGGGCGCATAACGCCGCCGCCTGCATCGCAGCGCTTGATACCCTGTTCGCCAGCCGGACATTGGCGGAATGGCGCGACATTCTCGGCCGCCAGGACGGCCAATGGGATGTGGTGCAGCATGTCGGCGAGTTGAAGGATGACGCCCAGGTGCGGGCCAATGCCTATCTGCAGCCGGTGATGTATGAGGATGGCCGCAAGCTCGACATGGTGAGCGTGCCGATCCAGTTCGACGGCGTCGCGCTGCCCATCCGGCCCGCCCCCGGTCTCGGCGCCGATAGCGAGGCGATTCTCAACCGCCTCGGCTATGACGAGACGGAAATTCTGGACCTCAAAATCGCCGGGGTGGTGTTTTAAAATGGGCAGGCTTTGATGCGCCGGGCACGCCCCGGTCAGAAGCTGGCATTGGCCGCCATTTCCTGGGGTTCGAACACCGAAGGCGGCGGGTTGGCCAGATAGAAATTCTCGGTGAACGACCCGTAACCGCAATTACCGTTGAACACGTAATCGCCGGTCATCAGATTGAGTGTCATTTCGCAGAGTTCGACATGCCCGGGAAATGCCGGTACGCAGCCACAATAAAGCGTGTACGCCTTCACCATATTGCCCTGTGCATCGTAACTTTCACCAACCGACCCGTTCCATGTGTCTTCATCGAGGTAAAGCCGGCGCTTGACGTTTACGTTGCGTACGCCCGGCGCCAGGTTGCCCTCCACCACCCAGACGCGGTGCTTCTCCCAGCGCAGAATATCCGGGTTGGGCGCATGCGGACCCAAAAACTGCGCGGCATCGCCAAACTGCAATTTGTTGGAGTTATAGGGGATCAGCATCTCCTTCTTCGCGATAAACGTCCAGTTATACTGCGACGGATTACCATAGAATCCACCCTGGGCTTCATCCTGATTATCGATGCCATTGCTTTCCGGATTCGGCGAATCATAGGCTTCATTCGGCGCCTTGCGGACGCGGCCCTGGCCGTTCAACAGCGTCCATACGATATCGGGGTGGACATTCACATTCGTGGTCTGCCAGACCAGCACCTCCTGCCCGACGACTGATCCAGGCGCGATATCATAGACATGAAGCTTGCTGTAATAGCCTTCATAATTCTCAGGCGTGACATCTGGCGCATAATACGGGTAGATGAAATAGCCCTTGGTGAGCGCGACGAGAACCACCTTGCCGTCGATCACCACGCAGCCCGGATTGCAGATTGAATGATTCTCATAGCAGTACCAGCCGGTGAGCTTGTTCCAGATCAGTTGCGCACCGCCGACCAGAGGGTCCGCGGTATCGATGATCGGGAAGGGCGCGCCGCCGACAGCACCGGTAAAACCAAACCGCCCGCCACGCGGATCGAGCTTCGCGCGGGTGACATTCTTCGCGGTATTGTCGTACACATATTGCGGCGCCGCGGCGGTACGGTGGGTTTTGTAGACGTTGAGCGCAAGACCCCATTTCTGGATCTGCACTTTTATGCCCTCCGAAAGAAGCTCGGCATACTGATGCATGTTGTCGGCGTTGACCGTATAGAGCGGCTGCTCATCCTCGAACATATGCACCGCGATCGGCTGGCCCGGCGGCGGCGGCGGCGCGGTTACGCCGCCGGTCCAGGCGGGTATGGAGCCGTCGGCATTGCCGGCACGCTCGGCGCCCATGGGCGTGAGCGTGGTGGTCAGCAGCGTCGCATCGGGTGGTGCAGACTGCGCCTGAGCGGTGCGGACCACCGTGGCGGTGGCCAGGCTGGAGGCTGCGAGAAGGCCAAAGTCGCGTCGTTTCATTGTTTTTTTCCTTGACTGATGCGGCTTAGAATATGTTCCCATTCTTCCTGGTTATTCAGCAGCCCCTGGTATTTTTAATTTTTATTTATAATCGTATTCTGGCGCATTTATCAGGCCAGCAAATACTCTATACGAGCATCCCCGGCCGACTCCAACCCTCGCGGTGGATTAAAGCCGGTAGAATTGACGAGCGCGGCCACCGATGATCATGGTCTTGTCGGCCTCCGAAACACCCTCGAATAATGTTTCGATGACATCCTTTGAGTGAGGGAACGTCGTTTCTGAATGCGGGTAATCAGACGACCACATGATATTGCCGGCGCCGGGCAGGCCGCGCATCAGCACACCCGCGCGATCGTGGATGAAGGAGCCATATATGTTACGATCCCAAAAATAGCTTGGCTCATGCCCGAGTGTGCTGTTCACCCAGAAGCGTTGCTTGCGCCACGTCTCGTCCATATAGTTGGCGGCGAAAGCGAACCAGCCGACACCGCTTTCCACCGAGGCCAGTTTCAATTCCGGAAAGCGCTGGAACACGCCGCCATAAATCATGATCGCGATCGGCTCACCCATGCCGAACTTTGACATCAGCATGTCGGCGAGCAGGTGCTTCGGCTCGGTGAAGCGCACGGTGCGGCCGCCGAGATGGATGGTGATCGGCATGCCGAGATCGCATGCCGCCTTCCAGAACGGATCGAATTCCGGATCGGCATAGGTGCGGTCACCACTGGTATCGCCGGTCAGCGCTTTCATCTGTGCATCGCCGGCATTCATCGAAGCCATTTTCGACATCGGAAAAGCCGGGATATTCACGGCCTTCAGACCGCGCGACGCACATTCCCGCATCGCGGCGATTGCACCATCAACCTCCTGCATCGGTACGTAGCCGACGCCGGCGAGGCGCCGCGGCGCATAATCGCAGAAATCGGCAAGCCAGCGATTATAGGAGGAAAAACTGGCATTATAGAGCTCCGTGTTCGCGGTACCGAGCGGACCGCCGCCGAACAGGATAGCGGTGTCGATACCGTCCTGGTCCATATCCAACAGCCGGGCCGCCGGCATCCAGCCACCGGCGCGCGTGTCGGAAACCTTGCCGTGCATCTTGAAGTCCTTGCCTTCGCGGCCGGCCTGGGCGCCGATGAGATTAACCTTTCTGCGCCGGCCTTCAAAGACCACATAATCAAACTCTTCGCCATACTCGATCTTGGGCGCCAGATCGCGCAACGAGGCCGGTAGGTAATCCGCCCACATGTCCATGGACGGATTTACATGGGCGTCAGCATCCACGATCCCGTCCGAGAAATTTTGCAGCGACATTTTTAATTGTTTCCCCTTCTATCCAGAGTATCCTAGCCGCCCCGCACCCCGATAACAAATATCAAAAACACGTATTTTAATATCATAATAGTCTTGGAAATTCGATGGAAATGCCGCCAGAAACACCACCTGCCCCCATCCAGGCTGCCCCGAATTGTCAAATTACTCATGCCGAAACGGGTGTCACGACACAGAAAATATAGTTATAATTGTTAGTAATACTAATTTAATATCAATCGGAGTGACGGGAATATGGCAACCGCGATGGACCAGATCAATTTCAACGGCGCCGGTGGCCTGCGGCTGATGGCCGATTCATGCGGCGCGCCGGAGGATCCTGTGGTGCTGCTGCTTCCCTCCGCCGGCCAGTCGCGCGCGTTCTGGCATGGCGCGGCGCAAGCACTGGCCGCCGCCGGGCGTTATGCGATATGCCTTGACCTGCGCGGCCATGGCGAGAGCGGCCATGCCGCCGACGGCCGTTATGATATCGACGCCCATGCCGCCGATGTGCGGGCCGTTCTCGCCGCCTTGCCAAGACGCGCCTTCATCGTTGCCGCCGGTCTTGGCGCGTTGGCCGCCATCGCCGCCGTGGGTGAAGGTGAGCCGCATCTCGTCTCGGGTCTGGCGCTGGTTGATGTGACCATCTGGTTCGATGTTGAGCGCGCCGGGCATCTGCAAAAATCTCTGGCATCACGCACCGCCAGCTTTGATGACGAAGCCGCGATCATCGAAACCATCTCGGCGCAGAATCCGGATGAGCCGCGCCCCGGCGCGACCGCCCCCATCTTGGCCGCCTTCGCGCGCGGCGCGGATGGGCGCTGGCACTGGCGCGGCGATGCCCGGGCCATAACGGCCGCGGGGAGTCCCGGCCCGCGGGAACAGCTGCAGGCGCGGTTGGGTACCGCGGTGGCGCGCCTCGGCACGCCAGTCCTGCTCATCCGCGGCGCGCGCAATGAAACCATTTCGGCCGCCGCCACGCAGCGGCTGCAGGCGCTCATTCCAAATGCCGAAACCGCTGAAATCGCCGGTGCCGGGCATTATGCCGCAACCGATCAGGAAGACGCCTTCAACGCCGTCCTGCTCGACTTCCTGGAACGCGCCGCACCGCGCCAGCCGCTCACCTATAGCGGCGGTTCGGACCCTCGCGTGCTGCGCGATGCGCTTGGCTGTTTCGGCACTGGCGTCACCATCGTCACCACCATCGACGAGACCGGCGCGCCAGTGGGTCTGACCGCGAATAGTTTTACATCCGTATCGCTCGAGCCGCCGCTCATCCTGTTCTCCCTGGCGCGCAATTCGGCCAATCTCGGAATATTCACGCAAGCCGGCCGGTTTGCCGTGAATGTGCTGCATATCGGGCAGCAGCCGCATGCCGGACGTTTCGCGCGGCGCGATGTCGCGCGGTTCGATGGCATTGACTGGGCCCTGCGTGCGACAGGAGGATCACCTATTCTCGCGGGATCTCTCGCCGCCTTCGACTGCTCGACCTTCGCCGTGCATGATGGCGGCGATCATCTGGTTTTCATCGGCCGCGTCAACCACGCCTGGTTCGAGCCGCACCGCGATCCGCTGCTGTATTTTCGCGGAAAATACCGGCGGCTGCATTTCACCTGACTGGCTGACAGGCCCGCTTCAGCCGGCATCCTCGGCAAGGCCGAGCAGGCGCCAGTTCTCCTGCACATAGGCTCTGGCGACGGCGATGAAATCCGCGGTGATCCGGCCTATGAGTTCGGGGTGCCAGACCATGAGCAATTCCCATGGGCGGTGCGAGGGCAGATCCTCGATCGGCAGGAATTTTATGTTGCCGGGTTTCGCCAGCGCCGCCGTCGCCATGACCAGGCTGCAGCCAATGCCGGCGCCAACGAGACCGAGCGTGGTATTGGTCTGCTTGGCCTCCTGTACGACCTCGGGCATCACGCCCACGCGCTTGAACATGCTCAACATCTCGTCCGGATTCGGGCTCAACTTCGCGGGCGGGCGAATATAGGGCTGCTCGGCAAGATCGGCCATCGTAATGGATTTTCGCGCCGCCAGTTTCCAGTTGGCCGGCACCGCCGCGAGCAGCGCCGCACGCTCCACGATCATGCTCTCACATTCATTGCCGATCGCCGTGCCGCCGACGATGAAAGCAACATCAAAATCCCCGGAGAGGAGGCCGGCGACCTGCTCCAGCGACGAGGCTTCAAGCAGACGCACCGCGACCTGCGGCGCGGCGGCGCGGTAGCGGACGATGAGCTCCGGCAATACGCGGTAAAGTGCGGGGCCGACGAAGCTCACCCGCGTCTCCGGTAGCCTGGCCGCCTCGCGCTGGGCCATTTTGCGCGCGAGGTCGGCATGCATCAGCGTCCGCCGCGCCTCGACGAGAAATACACGCCCGGCCGCGGTCAGTTCCACGCTGCGCCGCGAACGATCGAATAATTCGACGCCAAGATCCTTCTCGAGCCGCTGAATGGACTGACTCAGCGGCGGCTGCGCGATATTGAGCCGCAATGCCGCCTTGCCGAAATGCAACTCTTCCGCGACCGCGACAAAATGCCGCATATGTCTGAGGTCCATGAAAATTCCCGAAGTTACTTGGCGCGCCAGTGGTTCATGCGGTTGAGATTATGCTTTTTAACAAAAAAATCCGCGCTATGGTTCCAGCAGCCGGTCCCGGATCAGCGCGATGCCGTCATCACCAATGCCAAGCTCGTCGCGAAAATACCCCGCCAGAGAACCATGCCGCACCTCAATCATTTCAAAGGCGCCGTTAAGGTAGCCCGGATGCGTGCCCATGACGATGGCGAGGATATCAGGTGAGATTTTCGCGAGCATGCTCTCGCCCCGGGCCACATGTCCAGGCTCATTTGCAGGCATAGTTGCAAGCATTGGCCTGGCGGCGAATACCCGGTCCGTAAGAGCGTAATCGTCCAGAATCGTCTCACGCGGAACACCCAGCAGGCTCAGTATCAGCGCGGCCGCCGTGCCGGCGCGGTCCTTGCCGGCGGAACAGTTGAACACCAGCGGGATCTCGCCGGCTTGGAGCCGTTCGAACAAAGCACGATAGGCTGGCGCATGTTCAAAAGGCAGCCGCCGGTAGCCCGCGAGGAGCGCCTCGCGCGCCGCCGCCACGCTGGGCAGGCCGGAGGAGAGCAACGAACGCAGCACACCGAATGTGCTCTCATAGTCGCGGCACCAGTAGCCAATACCGGCGTTCAGCGCCCAATGGTTTGGTGCCACCTCGCGCTCGTCCGCCGTCCGCAAATCGCATACGCTGCGAATGTTCAAGCCCGCGAGATACGCATAATCCGCCGTGGTGAGGCCGCTCATACTGCCCGAGCGGTAGAGCTTGCCCCAGCGCACGCGCCGGCCATCCTGCGTGCGGTAACCGCCGAGATCGCGGAAATTCACGGCACCCTGGAGGGGCGGCATGCGCCTTGCGTCGCCAGGCGCGCCGGCGGCCTCGTGAGGGGGCAGATCAGGCGGCACGGATCATGGCTTGCGGTCGATCACCACGACCGGGATCTGCCGCGTCGTGCGCGATTGATACAGGTCGTATTTCGGCCAGTTCTTCACCGCTTCGCGCCATATCGCCTCACGCTCGGGCGAATCCGCTGTTCGCGCCACGGCGTCGAATGTCTCGGCTTTCACCTGCAGCTTCACATGCGGCTCGGCAAGAATATTGAGATACCATTTTGGATGCATGGGCGCGCCGCCGCTCGAAGCGATGATGACATAGCTGCCGTGGTATTCCGTGAAAATGATCGGGATGGTGCGGGGCTCACCGGAGCTGCGCCCGGTGGTCGTGAGCAGCAGGATCGTGACGCCATTCCAGATATAGCCGACCTCACCATCCGATTCGACATAGGCCTTCACATGCGCGGCGCCCAGCAGGCTGGTATCGGTCGGCGGAAAGGCGGTTTCCAGGGGGTTCTGGCTCATGGCGAATATATCCCTCCTCTTTCAACAATATTCAACGCAGCAGCACAGGCACCCCGGACATACCGCGTTGCTCCAGCCCGCCGGTAAGGTAGGGCGCGGGTGCATCCGGGTCCAGCCGCAGATTCGGGAAGGCATCGAGCAGTGCGTTGATGCCGACATTGATCTCGCTGCGCGCCACGTTCTGGCCCATGCACAGATGCGTGCCGATGCCGAAACCAAGATGCCCCTGGAACCTGCGGTGCAGGTCATAGGCATCCGGATTTTCCCAGCGGCTGGGGTCGCGGTTCGCGGCACCCAGGCAGATATCCAGCACCGAACCCTCGGGAATATGCACCCCGCCAAGCTCCGCATCCTGCACCGCGAGACGGCTGAACACCGGGTCGGTCGGATTCCACCGCACGGCTTCCTCAATCGCGGCATCGACCAGCGAGCGGTCCGCCCGCACCGCCTCAAGCTGCGCGCGATGCGTGAGCAGCGCCCAGAGCGTAATGCCGAATTGCCGCCAGGATGTCCCCCCGCCCGCCAGCATCACGAGGCGGCAATTACCCATGATCTCGCGGTCGGTCAGCGGCCGCCTGGTGCCATCGGACAGTTCCAGCTCGGCGGCGATCAGCCCTGTCACGACATCGTCGCCCGGCACGGCACGGCGCTTGGCGATCAGCTCCATCAGCATGCGCTCGACCGTGGCGGCCGCGATGCCGCGTTGCTCCGCAGTGATGCTGTGCGAGGTGGTGCGGAGCAGGGCGTTGCGGAATTCCAGCGAATCATCGCCATCCATGCCGACCGCGCGGGTGATGGTGTGCACCGGCACGCGGGCGCAGAGCTGGATGTTCAGCTCGGCGCGGTCACGCTTTTTCAGCGCTTCGATCAGCGAGCCGACGATATCGTTGATCCAGCGCTGGCGCCACCAGGTCAGCGTGCGCGGTTTCACGAACATCGGCTGCATGGTGGCACGGTGGCGGCGATGCTCCGGGTCGTCCATTTCCAGAAACGCCAGGCGGCGCTCGCCATCAATTGAAGGCATCTGGAGAATTTTCATCGAGAAGCGCTCACCGTCACGGAAGGCCTGCTCGCAGGTCTCGAAACTGAAGCAGGTATAGCCATCCTTGCCCTTGGCCGAGACGTGGCGATGCAGCGCGGGCAGGTTGAGCAATTCGCGCAGGTAGCCTTTATGCACCGGCGCCTTGTCACGCAGCGCGCCCATCGCGGGGTTGGCGTCCTCCTCGATCAGATTGCCCATTTCCATCGCCTCGCGGCGGACATCGTACAGCTCATCATAAAGCGGGTCGTCGGCAATCAACAGGTCGGTCATTGCAATCCTCGATCAAGGCTGGCGACGGATGGGCCTCGCGGCAGGCTGTTGCATGTGAGGCTGGAATCCACCTCGCCCATCCCTATAATTCTATATTGTGAACATTATATCGATATTTCGATTTCACTGTCAAGCTTCCCGCACTCTGCTCCGGCCTGCATCGCTATATGAATATATGAGAATAACTATTCTGTATTTCGGAAAGTGGTCTTGCAGCGGTTTACCCGCGCGGCTATCCCTGGGCCAGCCACTTCCAGGGGAACCGCCATGACCACCCAACCCATACCGGCTTTTC
>JAKBAV010000039.1 GCA_021826225.1 Pseudomonadota bacterium
TCAACGTGAAGAGAAAAAACCAGCTGCGGCCGGGAGCTGGTTTTTTGCGCGGCGGGGGAGTGGCTTTGCCGGAGCGGCTTGTCATGAAAAGGCCTTTCCTGGCCGGGCGCGGCGACAGGGGTTGAGGGTGCTGCCATGAAAAAGCGGCGATATATGGCGGGATTCAGGGTGCGCCCTGGCGCCAGACACCAGGCGCCGGGCAGGCCGTGCCGGCACGCGCATAGACCGCGAAACCGGAATCGTTGAAGCAATGTGCGTAGCCTTGGCTCCCGGCATAGATGTTCTGGAACGCCCCGCCGAAGAGGATCAGCATCCACCCCGCGATAAGCGCGAAATACAGGCCCAGCCATCCGGCGATCTGTACCGCGCGGATACGCCAGCAAATGGCGAGGTGCAGCGGGAAAAAGATGAAGCCGAATATTACCGGCCCGGCCAGGCTTTGCACATCATGCGGGTCGGCCTTGACTATATCTGGGCCGGCGTGAAATTGCGCGAGATCGTGAAAGAACACAAAATACCAGAGCGCCAGCACGCCCAGGCTGATGGCATCCATTATATAGGGCAACCATGAGCGCCAGGAAAGTTGCAGGCTGCCATAGGGTTTTTTGGTGATGATCGCCCAATGGACGGAGGGGCTGAGCGTGACCAGGAAAAACCGCCCGCCTGGCTTTGCGTTGCCGGGGCGGTTGGTCATGACGGGGTCCCGGCCGCTGCGGCGGGTGCGGGTGCGGGCGCGCTGAACATCAGAAACGCGACCGGATCAGTCTGACCTCGCCCTGAACATAGGATTCGCCGTGAGACAGCCAATCCTCCCCGGACTGGTAGAAGGACTGGGCGGTTGCGTTGTGCCAGAACCATGTGCGGCAAAGCCGGCTCATTTCCCCGCTCAGGTCGAATCTGGTGTCGAGACGGTCGAGCACCATGCCGGCGAAAACCCCGACTCCCACGGATACGGCGAAGACCGCGACAACCGGCAGAGCGCCGGCAACCATGGTGGTTATCACTACGCCGGCGGCGATACCCGCGGCGGTGGCAACGACGAATTTCAGCAGGTCACAGGACAGATGCACACCCAGATCGATCAACGAAAACCCCGGCGGCTGGCCCGGAACCACCTCCGGCGGGCTGACGACCTCCTTGGTCACGTCCACCGCCGCATAAACAATAATCCCGAGCCGCGCGGTTTTCAGCCCATCTTCCATCAGCTCCTCCGCACCCACCACGAAGCAGGAGACCTTCGGGTTGCTGCGCGCATAGATCGTGCCCGGCAGCTCCGGGCGGCTTCCTGGCAATCCCCTGAAAATAATGTATTCCTTGCCCTTGATGACCTTTATATAGGCACTGCCCGTCATGCCGAGCAGCTTGACCTGCCTGACACCCTTCCAGGCCGATATGCCGAGCTGCTCCCACGAAAAAGCATCCATGTTGGTCTGCGCGTCCAACTTATCATTGGCCTTGAATGCCTGTGCCAGCCCGCCGCTGACATCGAGGGGCGAGGCTTTGGCCGCCGCCTGACGGATCTCGAAAACCATGACCTCGTAATCGACCGGCGGCAGGGCTGGGCTGTTGCTCGGATGGCGATAGCCGGCTGGCATGGTGCAAATCCATCTGACGATTGTTGTCAGGCCGTCTCATGCGGCCTGCGCGCAATCTAGGGCCGATCCGACGCGGATGCTAGGGTCCGCCCGCGAATACGCATGCGCCTTGCTTTATTCGGCCGTTTGGAGGAATTACGAAACATTCGCGGGGCGGCCATGGCCCGGCAACAGAACGCAGGGATGAGATATGAGTGCCGCCCTAGACATTCTCTCGATCACGACCCCCCTGCCCGGGACCTCCTTCGGGGTTGCCGGTGTGAGCGGCTCGGAACGGTTGAGCCGGCCGTACAGCTATACGATTTTATTACATTCCGGCACCGCGCTGCTCGATCCCAACAGCCTGCTGGACAAGCCGGTCACGGTCACTCTGGGCGATCCCTCCGGCCAGGGGCGCTATATCAGCGGCATCGTGCGGGGCGTGAAGCAGCTGCCGGATCAGTCGCAATCGCTGTGGCGGTATGAGCTCAGCATCGTGCCCAAGCTGTGGTTCCTGAGCCAGACGCAGGATTGCCGCTTTTTCCAGAAAATGGCCGTGCCCGATATTGTGGAAGCGATATTCGGTACGTTCAGCGTGACCTATACCGCCAGGCTCCAGGGTACCTACACGGCGCGCGATTATTGCGTGATGTTCAACGAATCCTACCTGCATTTCGTCCAGCGTATTCTGGAAGATGCCGGTATATTCTACTTTTTTACGCATGATGCGAGCGGCCATACGCTGGTGCTGGCGGATGGTAACACGGCGTTTCAGGCGATCAATGCCCCTGATGTGTATGTGAGCCAGGGGGTGGGCGATATCGGCGCCCTGGCATTCTGGCACCAGGAGGACCACACCACCCTCGGCTCGGTCCGCAAGGATGATTACAATCCCGAGACGGACGAGCCCGTGCCCGGCGCCATTACCGGCGCCGAAACCACCGTGCTGGAGGCCAGCGGGGCGAGTGCGCGCACATATTATGCCTGGCCGGCCGTGCGCGGCACCACGAGCGATGCCAAGGCCCGGGTGAAGGCGCAGATGCTCGCGCATGAGGCGGCGGCAACGGTGTTCCACGCCAATGGCCAGGCCCTGGATTTCGTGGCGGGCGCGAAGTTCACCTTGCAGAACGACCCCGCGAATGGCGGGGCGGCGACCGATTATGTGATCCGCTCCGTTGCCTATGCGGTGAGCGACACTTCCGACGGGTCCGGCACGGGCGGGCGCGGCAATATCGCCATGAGCTGCACCGCCTTTCCCGCCGCCACCACCTGGCTCGATGAGCCCTCGGCCGCCCCGCCGGTGATGGCCGGGCTCTACACAGCGCAGGTGATCGGTGCCGCGGGCGAGGAGATTTATACCGACGATCTGGGGCGCATCCAGGTCAAATTTCCCGCCGATAACCAAAGCGACATCACGACCGACAAGACCCTGTGGGTGCGCGTCGTGCAGCCCTGGGCGGGCAGTAACTGGGGGGTGCAGTTCATCCCCCGCATCGGCACCGAGGTGGCGGTCGCGTTCCTGGAAGGCGATGTCAACCGGCCGGTCGTTGTCGGCTCGCTTTACAACACGAATAACAAGCCGGTTTTCGCGCCCGCCGACAAGAACAAGAGCGGCTGGCGCACCCGTTCGACGAAAAGCGGCGGTACCAGTAATTTCAACGAATTGTCATTCGACGATACGATGGGCAGCGAGGTCTTTTTCCTGCACGCGGAGAAGGACTACAAGCTGGAGGTCGAGAACGACCAGACCCTCACCATTCAGCATGACCGCAGCGTTACCGTCACCAATGACGAAACGATCCAGATCGACGGCAAGAAGACCGAAACGGTTAAAGGCGACCATTCCCATACGGTGAGTCAGGGCAACCGCACGGTCGCGGTGAGCCAGGGCAATCTTTCCACCACAGTGGATACGGGCAATGAATCGCTCAGCGTCAGCACCGGCACGATTTCGCATTCCGCCGGGCAGTCCATCACCCTGAAGGTGGGGGGCAACACGCTGGTGATCGACATGTCCGGCATTACGCTGACCGTCGGCCCCAGCTCGGTGAAACTGACCGAGTCGGGCGTGACCATCAACGGCATCCAGGTCAATATCACCGGCACGGCCTCCGCCGGCGTGACCGGAAGCGGGATGCTGAACCTGACCGGCGGCCTGGTGAATATCAATTCATGACGATAGCAGCTTGAGGACGCCATGAGCGCGACAATGCCCAATAAACTTGCCGCGGCGGATATGGCGAGCGTGTTGCAGCGCTGCGACCTGCCGCCGGAGGCGCTGGCGGTGGCACAGGGCCAGGGCGAGCTGCCCGGCATGATCGATGCCCTGGCGGCGGCTGGGTTTCTGGTCGAGGCCTCGCGCGTGTTCGCCCATGCCCTGCCACGACGCGAGGCGGTGTGGTGGGCCTGCATGTGCGCGACCCATACGGCGGCCGGCGACATCCCCCCGGAAGATAACAGAATGCGCGAACTGGCCGAGACCTGGGTGCGCCAGCAGAGCGACGAGATCCGCCGCGCCAATATGGAGAACGCCAAGCGCGCGGGGTTCCAGAGCCCGGAAGCCTGGGCTGCTGTCGCCGCGTTCTGGAGTGGCGGCTCGATCACCGCGCCGGATGCGCCGCCGGTGCCGGCGCCGCCGCATCTGCCCGGCGTCGCCGTTGCCGGTGCCGTGGCGCTGGCCTCCGTGCGCGGCGCGCCCAACCGGCAGATGCAGCGCCTTGCGCTGTTCCTGCGCTCGGCACATGATATCGCCCTGGGCGGCCAGGGCCGGCTGCCAGTGGAGGCGGGATGACACTCACGCTCAGTGTTTTGCGCTGTCCGGATACGGTGCCCCCGGAAACCAAGCGCCTCACCGGCGGCGAGCTGCGCATCGGCCGTGGTCCGGATAATGACTGGATCATGCCTGATCCGGAGCGCATGCTCTCAAAAAAGCATTGCGTGATCGCGTATCGCAACGGCGGCTGGGCGATTGCCGATACCAGCACCAACGGCACCTTCCTCAATCGTGATGCCGACCCGGTGGGGCAGGGGCAGATCCGCGCGCTGCAGGATGGCGACCGTATCCGCCTCGGCACCTATGAGATCGAGGTGCGGATCGCCGTTGAACAGGGTTTCGGTCAAAATTTTGCTGGCAAGACCCCCTCGCCATTCGACGATCCGTTCGGTGATGACGTGTTCGCGCCGCAGCCCGCCGCGCGCGAGACATTCACCGCCTCGGCCTTCGGGAATGACCCGCTTTTCGGCGGGCCGCCGCCGGGCCAGTCAGTATCCATGCCGGAGCGTTTCGACCCGCTCGCCCAGCTCGGCGGCGATGATTTTTTTGCCGCGCCGACGCAGCCGGATCATTCGCAATCGTTCAGCGATGCCTTCAGCCCGCCGCCGGTGGCGCGCCAGGTGCTGCCCGATGATGACTGGGATCTCGGCTTTCCCGCGAGCCCGGCGCCGGCCGCGCCCGCGCCAGCCATGCCGTCCGCCCCCGTTGCAGCCCCGGCTGCAGCGCTGCCGAACCCGTTCGAGGAAGACCCGTTCGCCCCGGCGCCGCGTGTGGCGGCCCCCCCGCTTGTGCCGCCTGCCGCGGCGCCCGCCATGCCGCCTGCTGTACCGCCGGTTATGCCGGGGGCGCCGGATGCCGGGCTTGCCGCCTTCCTGGAAGGTGCCGGCATGTCCGGCGCCAGGCCTGATGATGCCATGGCCACCATGCGGGCCGTGGGTGCCGCCTTCCGTGCCATGGTGTCGGGCATCCGCCACGCGCTGATCGCGCGCGCGGAAATAAAGGGCGAATTCCGCATCGAACAGACGATGATCCGCGCCCGCGGCAATAATCCGCTGAAATTCTCCGCCGATGACGACGATGCGCTGAGCGCCCTGCTCGGTGTCGGCCGGCGCATCGACATGAAGGCCGACGCCGCCGTTGCCGATGCGCTGCGCGACATGCGGCTGCACGAGCTGGCGACGATGGCGGCCATGCAGGATGCCGTGCGCGCCATGCTGGCGCAGCTCGACCCGGCCCGGCTGCGCGCCGAGGCCGACCAGCAGGGCGGGATGAGCCTGTTGCCCGCCCAGAAAAAGGCCCGCGCCTTCGAGGCTTTCGAAAAGCTGCATGAGCGCATCACCCAGGCGCTGACCGATGATTTCGACAGCGTATTCGGCAAATCCTTCGCCCGCGCCTATGAAACCGCTTTGCGCGAGATTAGCGCCAGGGAGCCGCAATGACCGTCTCTAAGATTTTTGCCGCCGCCGCCATCTTGCTGCTGGCGGGCTGCGCCGCGCCGCCGCCGCCACCGCCGCCGCCGGTTCTGGCGCTCAGTATTACCGGCAGCGCGGCGCAGAACCCGGATGCCGCCGGGCATGGCAATGCCGTTGCGGTGGCGCTCTATCAGCTCACCGGCACCGGCAGGTTCATGGCCGCCGATGTGTATTCCCTGACCGGCAAGGAGGCCGCGACGCTCGGCACCGATGAGGCCGGCGGCGCGCAGCAGTTTCTGCTGGCACCGGGCCAGAGCCTGACGGAAACCGTGAGCCTGAAACCCTCTGTCACGGCGGTCGGCTTTGCGGTACTGTTCCGCGACATCAACCATTCGACATGGAAGCTGGTGGCGCCGGTGGCCGCCAATGGCACGACCGCGCTGAGCTTGCACATAAACGGATTAGTCGCGACACTCGGCAAGTAGCCTGCCGGAACGCTCATCACGCCGCGAAACGGCGAAAAACGGGGAATACAACGAAATGCGGGGCTTTCGGTGAGCTGGACAAATCGCGTTGTATGGCAGGAGGGCATGTTTCTGCGCTCGCAGCATTTCCAGCAGCAGGATCGCTGGCTGGAGAGTTTCGTGCGCGGCCGGGTCGGGGCGCTGCGGCCGCATGGCTGGGGGCTCACGCAGTTCACGCTGGACAAGGACCTGCTGGGCACCGGGCGCTTTGCCGTGGCCTCGGCCGCCGGCGTGTTCGAGGATGGCACGCCCTTTGCGCTGCCCGGGGAGACCGAACACCCGGCGCCGTTCGAGGTGCCGGAAAACACGCGCGGCGTGCTGGTCCATCTCGCTTTGCCGATCCGCCAGAACGGCGCGGTGGAAATCGCCGCCGCCGATGGCAGTGCCGAAGGGCGCTACCGGGCGCAGGCTTTCGAGGCCTATGACACGCATTCCGCCTCGCCCACCCCGGCCGAGCTGCTCGTGGGCCGGCTTAAACTGCGCTATCTGCTCGATACGGATGATCGCGGCGGTTACCTGTGCCTGCCGCTCGCACGTATCATGGAAGTTTCATCCGATAAGCGGGTGACGCTGGATGAGAACTGGCTGCCGCCCGCGCTGCTATGCCATGCTGTACCTCCCTTGGCCGGGCTGATCACTGAATTCGCCGGCATGATCAACCAGCGCGGCGAGGCGCTGGCGGCGCGCGTTAACGCGCCGGGCGCGCGCGGCGTTGCCGAGGTGGCGGATTTCATGCTGCTGCAGATGATCAACCGCTGGCAGGCGCTGCTGCTGCACTGGGCGGATGCCGCCAATATCCACCCCGAAACATTATATGCCGCCTATGTGCAGATGGCCGCCGAGTTCGCCACCTTCACCGATACCAACCGCCGCCCGAACGCCTATCCGGGCTACCGCCATGAAGATCTGCAGCGCAGCTTCGCGCCCGTCATCGCCGATCTGCGCCGCTCGCTCTCCTCGGTCATCGAGACCAACGCCGTGGCCATTCCGTTGCAGGAGCGCCGCCATGGCGTGCATGTCGGCGCCATTACCGACCGCAACGTGCTGCGGGCTGCGAATTTCGTACTCACGGTGCAGGCCGATGTGCCGACCGAGACATTGCGCCGCCTGTTTCCGGCGCAGGTCAAAATCGGCGCGGTGGAGCAGATCCGCGAGCTGGTGAATGTGGCGCTGCCCGGCATCGCCATCCGCCCGCTGCCGGTGGCGCCGCGCCAGATCCCCTTCTATGCCGGGGGCTCCTATTTCGAGCTGGACCGGAACAGCCCGCATTGGCAACATATGCAGACCTCCGGCGGCTTCGCCATTCATGTCTCCGGCGATTTTCCCAATCTACGGATGGAGCTTTGGGCGATCAAGGGTTGAGCTGAAACGCTGAACGAAACGCTGAACGAAACAACGCGCGTAGCGACGAGGATTTGAGAACGATGAGCGATAATCCCTTCTCCGAGCCCGATGATTCCGACCGCACCGTGATCCGCCCCGTGCCGGGCGGGCGGCGCCCCGCCGCGCCCGCGCCGGAGGCCTCGCCTTTCGCCGCGCCGCCGGGGGATTCGCCCTTTGGCCCGCCACCGGCTGCCGCCCGCCCGGCCTACGCGCCGGAGCCATTCGCGGCGGCACCGCGCGCGAGCGATGCGCCGGAGAGCATCGGCATGGGCGGCGGGCCGCTGATCGCCGCCGCCGGGCCGCTGCTGCAATTGCTGGCGCGGCTGCGTAATACGCTCAACGCGCCCGATTCCGGCGACCTGCGCGAACGCGCGACGCGTGAGATACGGCGTTTCGAGGAAACCGCGCGGGCCCAGAACATCCCCATGGAACAGCTCCGCCCGGCGCATTACGCGCTCTGCGCCAGCCTGGATGACGTGGTGCTGGCGACCCCCTGGGGCAGCCAGGGCGCCTGGGCGGCGCGCTCGCTGGTTTCCACCTTTCACCAGGAGGTGCGCTCGGGCGAGCGGTTTTTCGATGTGCTGACGCAGCTGCGGCAAAACCCGGGCAATTTCCTGCCGGTTCTGGAACTGATGTATTTCTGCCTGTCGCTCGGCTATATGGGGCGCTACCGGCTTTCGCCGCGCGGCCCGGCGGAAATCGATAAATTGCGCGAGGATACCTATGCCGTTATCCGGCGCCAGCGCCCGGCCGGGGAGGCCGCACTTTCACCGCATTGGCAGGGGCTCAACGCGCCGTACCGGGCGCATAAATTCACCGTGCCGATCTGGCTGACCGGCATCGTGGCGCTCGGCCTGCTCGCCTTGCTGTATGGCAGTTTTCTGTTCGCCCTCAACCGCCGCTCGGATGCGGTATTCGAAGCGGCGGTAACCGCCCCGCCCGCCACCATGCCGAACATCGTGCGGGCCCAGCCGGTGGTGGCCCCGCCCGAGCCGCAGCCGCAGGGCCCGACGATTCTCGACCGCATAGCGGGCTTCCTGTCGCCGGAGATCGCCGCCGGCAAGGTCAGCGTGCTCGGCACCGTGAATCAGCCCATCGTGCGTATCAATAATCAGGGATTGTTCGGCTCGGGCAGCGCCACCGTCGAGGCGGATGATATTCCGCTGCTGCGCAAAATAGGCACGGCGCTGGCGCGTGAGAGCGGCACCGTGGTGGTGACCGGCTATACCGACAATCAGCCGATCCACACGTTGCAATTCCCCTCCAACTTCGAACTTTCCGCGGCCCGCGCCGGCGCCGCGGCAGCCATACTTGACCAGACGATCGGCGATGAAAGCCGGATTACCGCCAAGGGGATGGGCGATGCCGATCCGGTGGGCGATAATGCCACGGCGGATGGACGGGCGCAGAACCGGCGTATCGAAATCGTGCTCAATCACGGCCAGCAGAATTAGTCCCGCACCATGAAAACATTCCTCAACTTCCTCGTCTCGCGCTGGTTCGTCAGCTTTATCGGGGCCGCCGTGCTGGCCGCGCTGGTATGGTTCTTCGCCCCTTTCATTCCCGGGCTTGGCGGGGTGGTGGCGCGCCTGGTCATCATCATCGGCATCTTCACCGTCTGGCTGGGGGTTAATCTGCTGCTGTCCTGGCGGCGGCGTAAGCGCGAGGACCTGCTTGCCGCGGGCGTTACGGCCCCGGCACCCGGCGGCCAGGCCGCCGCCGAGGACCTCGCGGCGATGGCGGCGAAGCTGAAAACCTCGCTGGCGCTGCTCCGCAAGGCACGCGGGACCAAAGGCTATATCTATGAGCAGCCCTGGTACGTCATCATCGGCCCGCCAGGGGCCGGCAAGACCACGGCGCTGCTGAATGCGGGCCTGAAATTCCCGCTGGCGGCGGAGCTTGGCCAGGGCGCGGTGGCCGGCGTGGGCGGCACGCGGCTATGCGACTGGTGGTTTACCGAAGAGGCGGTGCTGATCGACACGGCGGGGCGCTACACGACGCAGGATTCCGATGCCGGGGCCGACAAAGCGGGCTGGGAAGGGTTTCTCGACCTGCTGAAAAAAACCCGGCAGCGTCAGGCCCTGAACGGTGTGCTGGTGGCGATATCGCTGGCCGATATCGCCACCGCCTCGCGCGAGGAGCGCCTTGGCCATGCCCGCGCCATCCGCAAGCGCGTCAAGGAGATCACCGCGCGGCTGGACCTCAAGCTGCCGGTCTATGCGCTGCTCACCAAGGCCGACCTGCTCGCCGGTTTCACCGAGTTTTTCGACGATCTGGACGCGGAAAAGCGCGGCCAGGTCTGGGGCATGACCTTTGCCCCGGCGAGCGGCCAGGCCGATGCGATCGGCGGCTTCGGGGCGGAATTCAAGGCGCTGGTGCAGCGGCTGGACGACCGGCTGATCGACCTGCTGCAAGGCGAGCGCAGCCCCGACCGCCGCGCGCTGATCACCGGGTTTCCCACCCAGGTCGCCAGCCTGCAAGCTCCGCTCGAGGAGTTTCTCGCCGAGGCCTTCGGCGGCACGCTGCTCGACCCCGCCCCCTATCTGCGCGGCGTGTACATGACCTCCGGCACCCAGGAGGGCACGCCGATCGACCGGCTGACGGCCGCCCTGTCGCGCTCCTTCGGCATCGACCAGCGCCGCGCACCCTCCTTGCGCGCCGCCAGCGGCCGCAGCTATTTCCTCACCCGGCTGCTGCGCGACGTGATTTTCAACGAGGCGATGCTGGGCAGCACCAACCCGGCCAGCCGGCGCCGGGCATTGCTCCTGCGGGCGGGCGGGTTCGCCGCGGTCGGCGTGGTTTTTCTGGGCCTGCTCGCGGGGCTGCTCGTCAGCCGCGCCCATAATGCCGCGGCCATCAGCGCCAGCCATAGCGCCCTGGCCGGCTATACCAGCACCGCGCAGACCCTGCCGCTCAACCCGGTGCAGGATGCCAATCTGCTCGCCATATTGCCGCTGCTCGACCAGGCCCGCGCCATGCCGTTCGGCCCCGGCGATACCGCCGCGCATGACGGCATGGGCTTCGGGCTGAACCAGGGCGGCAAGCTCGGTACCGGCGCCGCGACGCTCTATGTCAACGCGCTGGACAATGCCATGCTGCCGCGGCTGATCCTGCAGCTGGAGGCCGAGATGCGCGGCGGCTTCAACCGCCCGGAATTCCTCTACCAGGCCACGCGCGTTTATTTGATGCTGGGCGGCGCCGGGCCGCTGGATAAAAATCTGGTCGAAGCCTGGATGAATCTCGACTGGCAGCGCCTGTATCCTGGCGATGCGGCGCAAGGCGAGCGCGACGAGCTGATGCAGCATCTCATCGCCATGCTGGACGCCCCGCTGCCGGCCGTGCCGCTGGATGGCGCGCTGGTGGAAGCCGCGCGCGCCACTTTCAGCCGTGTCTCATTGGCCGAACGCGTGTACTCCCGCATCCGCGACTCCGCCGCCGCCGCGCAGGTGCCACCCTGGGTGCCGGCCAATGCCATGGGGCCAGCCGGTGCCGGGCTGTTCATCCGCGCATCCGGCAAGCCGCTCACCGATGGCATACCCGGATTCTATACGGTCAAGGGCTTCCACACGGTGTTGTTGCCAGCCCTGGGCCATGCCGCGCAGGATGTGGCGGATGAAAGCTGGGTGCTCGGCAGCACGCAGCAGGTCGACCCCAGCAGCCCGGACATGGTCAATCTCGAACAGAACGTGATCAAGCTGTACGAGCAGGATTATGAGAGCCAGTGGAACGACATGCTGGGCGATCTGAACTTCGCGCCGGCCGGCAATATCGGCCAGGCGACGCAGAATCTCTACGTGCTGGCCTCGCCGCAATCGCCCATGCAGAAGCTGCTCGGCGATATCGTGACCCAGCTGCAGCTCTCCAAGGCGCCCGCTTTGCCGGCCGGGGCAGCACCCGCCGCCCGGGCGTTGCCTGGCGCGGCGGCGGTGAACGCGGATGCCGCCGCCCTGCAGGGGCTGATGGGCCCGGCCCCGGCCGGTGCCGCGCCCAGTTTGCCGGGCGCCGAGGTGGATGCCTATTACGCGCCGCTGATCAACTATGTCGGCAATGGCAGCGGCGCACCGATGGCGCTCACGCTTAACCTGATGAACAGCCTGCAACAGCAGATGGCGCAGCTGGCCGCCAGCGTGCCGGGCAGCGGCACCCCCGCCGCCCCGGCGGCCGGGGGCGACCCCGCGGCGCTGCTGCAAGGCGAGGCGGTGAACGACCCACAGCCGGTTTCGCGCTGGCTGCAGAGCCTGGTGGCCAATGCCAACAACCTGCGCGGCGGCAGTGCGGCGCAGGCGGCGGCGGCGGCTTTCAACGGCCCCGGCGGCCCGGGCCAGCTATGCCAGCAGGCGGTGGCGGGGCGCTACCCGTTCGAGCCCACTTCTAGCACCGACATCCCGCTCGGCGATTTCGCGCATCTCTTCGCGCCCAATGGCATGATCGACACATTCTTCAGCCAGCAGGTGCGCCAGTTCGTCGATATTTCGGGCCCGACATGGCGGATCCAGGCGGTTAACGGTGTTACGCCGCCGATCAGCCAGGGCGCGCTGGCGGAATTCCAGCGCGCGGAGACGATCAAGCAACTCTTCTTCGCCAATGGCGCGCAGCCCAGCGTGGCGTTCAGCATCACCCCGGTCTCGCTCGATGCCGGGGCGGCGCAGGTCGTGCTGGAGCTCGGCGCGCTCTCCGTGAGCTACGCGCACGGGCCGCCAGTGCCGACGCAGATTTCCTGGCCCGGGGCGGATGGCATGCAGACGGCGCGGCTGATCATCACCCCGGCCGCCGGCGGCAACCCGGTGGAGCTCGACGCCACCGGCCCCTGGGCGCTGTTCCGGCTGTTCGCGCAGGGCAGCCTGGCCGAGGCCGGGTCGTCCGACCAGTACACGCTGACCTTCAACCAGGGTGGGCATGTGGTCGTGTTCAGCATCAGCGCGGATTCCGTGCTCAACCCGTTCGCGCCCGGCATGCTGACGGATTTCCAGTGCCCGAATCTGCAGGGATGAGCTGATGGGAGAGTTTCACCCCGCCATGCTGGGATTCTTCGGCAAGCTGCCGGCACGGGGCGATTTTGTCCGCGTCGGCCTGCCCGAGGATTTCGTGGCACCCCTGGATAGCTGGTGCCGCGACTGCCTGGCCGCATCACGCCGGGCGCTCGGCGAGGGTTGGGAAGAGGCCTGGATGAGCGCGCCGATCTGGCGTTTTCGGCTGCCTCCGGGCGCGTGCGGCGCGCAGGCCGTGCTGGGCGTGTGGCTGCCCAGCATGGACCGGGTGGGGCGGCACTACCCGTTCATACTCTGCGCCCTGGCCGCCACGCTTGCCGGGCTGGAGCAAGGCGGGCCCTGGGCGGATGCGGCCGAAGCCGCCGGACTGGCCGGGGTGGTGGAGGATTTGCCGCATGAGACCATCGCGGCGCGGCTGCAGCAGCCGGCGCCCGCCGGCCCCGCCCGGCCCGTTGGCTGGTCAACCATGGGCAGCCCCTTTGTCCAACCCCGGCGGTTTGACATTTCCAGCCTGCTGCCGGTGGAATACGCCGGTGCCATGCTGCGCGACCCTGAAACGGTGGCCTCATGATGGCTGGAATCCGCTCCTGGGCGCAGACCGATGTCGGCGCCGTGCGGAAGCATAACGAGGATAATATGCTCTCCCGGCCGGATCTTGGCCTGTGGGTGGTGGCCGATGGCGCTGGCGGGCATGAGGCGGGCGAGGTTGCCTCGGGCATGATCGTGGCCGCGCTGGACCGGCTGCCGGGGCATCTTTCCGCCTCAGCCCTGCTCTCCGAGGTACGGCTCACGGTCAGCCGGGTGCATGATGCGCTGCGCGAGGAAGCGGCGCGGCGCGGTGGGCGTTCGCCCATCGCCTCCACCTTCATTGCGCTGATCCTGCGCGACGGGCATTTTGCCTGCCTGTGGGCCGGGGATTCGCGCGCTTATCTGTTGCGTAACGGCGCGCTGCAACAGATCAGCCGCGACCACAGCCTGGTGCAGGAGCTGGTCGATAGCGGCAATCTCGCGCCGGAGGAGGCCGAGAGCCATCCCCATGCCAATATTATAACCCGCGCGGTGGGCTCGGATGCCGATACGCTGGAGCTGGATAAGGTGATCGGCCAGGCCGAGCCCGGCGACCGCTTTCTGCTGTGCAGCGACGGCCTCAGCAAAACCCTCTCGACCGCCGAAATCGCCAGATTGCTCGCGGCACCGGAGGGCGTGCCGCCGCCGGAAATGCTGATCGCCGCGGCGCTGGCCTACCGGGTGAACGATAATGTGACGGCCGTGGTGGTGGAAGTATAACCACCCCCCGACCAGCTTAGAGACTGTTTCATAAGTCTACTCTGGAGGCCGTAAAGCGGCGATTTTGTGCGCTCCGGTGCTCGCGTACATTAAGTACGCTCCGCGCCGAGGCTCGAAAATCACCACTTGACGACTCACCAGAGCGGCTTCTGAAACAGTCTCTTAGCCGGGAACGGGCGGAATGGGCCGCGCCGGCAGGCAGCCGCCATTGATATAGGAACCCGAGGCGCCGCCGGAGAGCATCCATTTATGGGTATAGAATTTCCAGGTGCTGCCGGTCAGCACGCCAAAATTGGTCGCCTTGAAGCCCTTGCTCCCGCCGGTGGTGTACATATAGCTGCCCGGCTGCACCATCCTGAAACTATCATCGCCGAACAGGCCGCGCAGCTGGCCCTCCTGGCCGGAACGCTGCGCCTCCCCGCCGCCGGCGGATTTGAGATTGGCGTGGCTCACCAGGCAGCCGCCATCACCCGCCTGCGAACCGATGCCGAGCGTGCAGCCATCCATATTGGCCGTGAACATGAAGCGTGATGTTTTCGTGAGCATGCCGCGCGTGCTCTCATTATCCTTGTAGCCGAGCCAGAAGACCGGCACTTTTTCATCCCGCCCGGCACCGGCAGTGTCGGTGGTGAGGTAAAATACCTTGCCGCCCGGCTTGTTGAGCACCTTGGGCGCCCCCTTCATCTCCTTGATCGTGAGGACGATGGGCCGGCTCTCGGAGATGTTGTAGCCACCATCGAAAAACTGGCAGCGCAGCACGTTCTTGCTCATGAACGTTACAGGATCAGCGACAAATTCACTGCGATGGGACATATGCCTACTTCTCGATTTCAGGGGTGGCTGGCGGCGGCATCAGGCAAACAGCCCGCTGCTTCTGCAGATAATATCGATGAACAGCGCATAGCTATCGGCATTCGTCAGGGCCTGGGCGGGCGTCAGCCCGCGGGCGCGAAACCCGACTTCGCCGGAATCGAGATATTTCGTCAGCCAGATATAGCCTGTATCACCATAATCGGTGGTTCCGGCATAACGATGCGTGGCTTCATGGATATAGGTGAACATGGCGTAGTCGGCGCGATTTTTGACTTTTTCGCGGCTCACATGGATCTGCCCGATCACCCGTGGCTGTCCGGTTTCCATGTCGATGACATTATGGCCCTTATTGTTGTTTTTTATATTGACGTAATTGCCGCCTTTGGCGTGGTCGTCCTCGGTCAATTTTACGTCATGGGCCGTGTTGATGCCGTTGAATGTTTTCACGATGGCGGCCTGGATGATCTTCCGCGATCCCGAACTCAGATTATTCGACAGAAACGCCTTCTGTGCCGCCGTGTTCGCGAGGGTGGTCCAGGATGCGGACTGGATCCATGCCAGGTACAACCATTTTTTGCTGTTCTGTATGATGTTTCCCATCGTTTCGAGTTCAGAATTCGACAGCCCGGGGGAAACTTTCGTATGGGCGATATTCACGCTCTGGCCAGAGCCTATGAGTTTAACGACACGATTCCATTTGGACATGGGCGATCTCCTTCAGCATGAAGCCAGACGGCGTTTTTTGAAACCAGAAATGAGACGTTCTACCAAACCGATTCCATAAATAGCGGAGTTTCGCGTGGCCTATGCGTGGAGCGGCCGAGGCGTGGACACGCGAAAATCCGGGCGGAAACCCGGCACAGCAGCGCCGGGTTTCCCATAAGATCAGGTCAATTTCTGCGTGGCGAGGTCGTAGGTGACCGGGAAGGCGGTCCCCGCCGTGCCATCCGCGTTCTGCGGAATGATCTTGGTTTCGATCTTGGTGAAGTTCAATGAGATCGACTCTGTCGGCTTCTCGCCGCCGCTGCTGATGCTGTAACCCGAGAGCATGACGTTGGTGAGCGTGAATTCCAGATAGGTCACGCCGCCGCCGGCATCAGTCCGCACGAAGGAGATGACCGCGGTGGCCTTGCCGGCGCCGCTATAGGCTTCCTTGATGAGATTGCCCGACGCCTCATCGAGGTTCTTCGTCATGACGGCCTCGGAAACGCTCGGCGTCGAAGCCTCGCGGTTGGTCGAGCCGCCGGTCGGCGAGCCCACGCCGCGGCCAATGCCGAACTGGAAGGAACTGACCTCGAACTGCTTCTCAAAGCCTGCCGTGGTCACGCCACCATCGATCGTCGGATTGGTATATTTAACGTAAATCGCCATTGTCTCTACTCCTTGTGGATGTCTAAGAAAATTCAGCTCAACTCATAGCGGAACGACCCTTCGGGGCCGATTCCGACCGACACATGCGAAATGTTTTCTCCAGCCGCCAGACGGCTCAACACCTCGGATGACAGTTCAGGCAATAATGTGCGCGAGAGTATATTCTCGACATTGCGCGCCCCGGACGAAGATTCCTTGCAGCGCGCCGCGATGGTTTCCACGAGCTCCGGATCGTAGACGAAATTCGCCTTATAGGCATCACGCACGCGCTTGACGATTTTGTTAAGCTGCAAGCGCACGATCTGCTTGATGACATCTTCCGAGAGCGGGAAATAGGGCACGATGGTGACGCGCCCGAGAAAGGCCGGCTTGAAATATTTCATCAGCTCCGGGCGCAGCGCCTCGGCGAGCTGGGCCGCGTCCGGCGCCGTTTCCGGGTCGGCGAAGAGCTTGTCGATCAGATCCGTGCCGGCATTCGAGGTCATGATCAGCACGGTGTTCTTGAAGTCGATCTCCCGGCCTTCGCCATCCTTCATGTTGCCCTTGTCGAACACCTGGAAGAACACGTCCTGCACGCCGGGATGGGCTTTTTCCATCTCGTCCAGCAGGATGACCGAATAGGGCCGGCGGCGCACCGCCTCGGTGAGGATGCCGCCCTCGCCATACCCCACATAGCCGGGCGGGCTGCCCATCAGCAGGGAGACCTTATGCTCTTCCTTGAACTCGGTCATGTTGATGGTGGTGAGGTTCTGCTCGCCGCCATAGAGCAGGTTGGCCAGGGTCAGCGCCGTCTCGGTCTTGCCGGTGCCGGAGGTGCCGACCATCAGGAACACGCCGATGGGCTTGCGCGGATCGGTCAGCTTGGCGCGGCTGGTGCGGATGGCCTGCGCCACCGCTTCCAGGGCATGCGGCTGGCCGACGATGCGGTCCTCCATCGCCTGCTTCAGGTTCAGCACGGTGTTGATCTCGTCGGACTGCATCCGCCCGGCGGGAATGCCGGTCCAGCTCTCCACGATCTCGGCGACCGCCTGGCCATCGACCACCGGGAAGATCAGCGGTGTCTCGCCCTGCAATGTCTTTAATTCTTCATGCAGGGAATTCAGCTTTTCACGCAGCGCCAGCTTGTCTCCGGCATCATCCTTGTCCTCGATCTGGCCGCGCACCGCGCTGATCTCGGCGGCCAGTTTTTTCTCCTCGGCGAAGCGGGTTTCAAGCGCGCCCAGCTGCGCCTGCGCCGCCAGCTTCTCCTCGGCAATTTCCGCAACCCGCGCCTCATGCGCGCCGCCGGTCGCCATCTCGCGGTCGAGAATACCAAGCTCGGTATCGATCAGGCTGATGCGGCGGCGCAGATCCTCGATCGGCGCCGGCACCGCCGCCTGGCTCATGGCCACGCGCGCGCAAGCCGTATCGATCAGGCTGATCGCCTTGTCGGGCAATTGCCGGCTCGGGATGAAGCGGGCGGAAAGCCTTACCGCCTCGCAGATCGCCTCATCCAGGATGCGGGTTTTATGGTGCTTCTCCAGCGTCGCCGTCAGGCCGCGGATCATCGCGATGGCCATCGGCTCCGAGGGTTCCTCGACCTTCACCACCTGGAAGCGCCGTGTCAGCGCCGCGTCTTTTTCAAAATATTTCTTGTATTCCGCCCAGGTCGTCGCGGCGATGGTGCGCAGCTCGCCGCGCGCCAGAGCCGGCTTCAGAAGATTCGCGGCGTCATTCTGTCCGGCCTGCCCGCCGGCACCGATGAGCGTATGGGCTTCGTCGATAAATACGATGATCGGCTTCGGGCTGGCCTTGACCTCGTCGATGACGGATTTGAGACGCTGCTCGAACTCGCCCTTCATGCCGGCGCCAGCCTGCAACAAGGCGAGGTCGAGCGT
>JAKBAV010000151.1 GCA_021826225.1 Pseudomonadota bacterium
CGCATGGCCAGCAGCGCCTCCTTGATTTTGGTGGCGAAGGTGATGTGGTTGTCCAGGATCATGTTCTTGACCACCTGCTGGGTGATGGTCGAGGCCCCGATGGGGCGGCGCCCGGAGCCGAGCAGGGCGATATCGGTAAAGCCCGCACGCACCATGGCCAGCGGGTTTACCCCCGGCTCCACCCAGAACAAACGGTCTTCGGCGGAGATGAAGGCCTGCGCCACGATCGGGGGGATCTGGTCGTAGGTGGTGTAGATGCTGTGCTCCGAGCCGACCTCGTCGAGCATCTGGAAATTACTGGTATAGACGCGGCTTTCCAGCGGCGGCTTGTAATCCTTCAGGCTGTCGACGCTCGGCAGGCCGGATGAAAAATACAGGAACACGCCGGACGCGCCGAGCAGCCCGGCGATGATGACAAGGAATACCAGGCTGTACAGCCCGGTGACCAGCCCGCCGAAAATCCTGCCCGCCACGCCGCGCTTGCGCTTGGGGCCAGGGGCCGGCGGCCGGCCCCGGCGGGTGCGTCTGGGCGGCGGGGGCGGCGCATCGCGCCGGGGCGGCGCAATGCGCGGGCCGGCCGAGAAATCGTCATTCGGGTGGGGCGGTGTATTCGGGTCGTTAGGGTCGGGCATGGCGCGCTCTTAGCATCCGGTGCCGGACCCTGCGAGGCGGTGGCGGCATTTTAACGTGATTTTACCTCGCGTCATCCGGCCCGGGTCTCATCCCGCCATCCGCTGCTGCGCCTCATTGTCGAAATATGTATTGATGGCGAGCGTGATGCGCTCAGCCAGTTGCCGCCGCTGCACCGGGTTGCGCAGGCGCCTCTCGTCGAGCGGGTTGGTCAGGCAGCCCATTTCCAGTAATGCCGCGGGTGTCGAGGGGTCGCGCAGAACGGCGAAATTGGCAGCGCGGGTCGGGTCTGGCAGCATCGGGATCAGCCCCTTGAAGCTCGCATGCAGGTCTTGAGCCAGGTTCAGCGAGCTGATCTTGGTGGCCCGCGTTTCGAGACTCGCCAGAATATTGGCCACCTGCGGCGGCGCACCGGCCATGAAGCCGGTCGGACCATCATCACTGTTTTCATCCTGCGCCACCGACGCGGCCAGCGCGTCCGTCGCGTCGTTGGAGAGGGTGAACATCGAGGCGCCGCGCAGATTTGCTTCGGGCAGATGGTCGCAATGCAGCGACAGGAACAGGTCGGCCTTCTGCGCCACGGCATCGGCCACCCGCTTGTCGAGCGCCACATACACATCGTGCACTCGGGTCATCGCCACGCGGTAGCGCCCGGTGCGCTCCAGCTCCTGGCGCAATTCCAGCGCCGAACTCAGCGTGATGTGTTTTTCAAATATCCCATCGGGCGCGATGGCCCCGGGGTCTATCCCGCCATGACCGGGATCGAGCATGATCAGCGGCTTGATGTGCCGGCTGAAAGTCCGGCGATGCTCCGCCGCCCAGGCGCGGGGCGCGGCACCCGATACGGCAATAGCGGCAGCCGCGCCGCCCATGGCCAGCCGCATCAACCCCCGCCGCGTCGGTTCACATTTAACGCACATGGGCAATACCTAGCACAATGGATTGAGTGTTGGCTAGGACTCATTGAAATAGCCTGGAATTGTGACTCAGAAACATTGCCCGCCGGATTGTTTGCCCGGTGCCCTTGCTAAGGAGCGCATGGTTCGGCTATAGCCTGCCCCGCCCGGAGTGTAGCTCAGCCTGGTTAGAGTACTGTGTTCGGAACGCAGGGGCCGGAGGTTCGAATCCTCTCACTCCGACCATTTATTTCCCCATAAATTCAAGCGAACCTTGTGCCGGTGGCCAAGGCCCGTTTATGTGGCCCGCTCATGTGGCCGGCATGGACTGCCGGCGCAGCGTGGGAGATGAAAATGTCAGGCATGGCCACAGCCGAATTCCGGCGTTCACGCAACGTCGTCATCGCCGCTTTCCTGAGCTGGATGCTCGATGCGTTCGATTTCTTCATTCTCATATTCGTGTTTGACAATGTCGCGGCGAGCTTTGGCATGCATGGCCCGGAAGCGGCGACCAACGCGGCCTTTGCCATCACTCTTACCCTGGCCACGCGGGCCATAGGCGCCTTTATTTTCGGTCGCCTCGCCGATACCTATGGCCGCAAGCCGGTCCTCATGCTCGTCATCCTGCTCTACTCGGTGTTCGAGGCGCTGTCCGGCCTTGCCTGGTCGTTCGGCTCGTTTCTCGTCATCCGCGCCTTGTTCGGCATTGCCATGGGCGGGGAATGGGGGGTTGGCTCCTCGCTCGCCATGGAAACCATTCCTTCGAGCTGGCGCGGCTGGGTCTCGGGCCTGCTCCAGGCCGGCTATCCGGCGGGGTATTTCCTCGCCACGCTGCTGTTCAAATACGAGCTGCAGCATATCGGCTGGCGCGGCATGTTCTTTGTCGGCGCGGTGCCGGCACTGCTCATCGTGTTCATCAACGCGCATATCGAGGAAAGTCCGGCCTTCACCAAAATCTCCACCGGGCCGCGCGCCTCGGGGCTCGGCGTGCTGCGCAAGAATATCAGGCTCGTGCTCTATGGCGTCGTCGTCATGGCCGCCTTCAACTTTTTCTCGCATGGCACGCAGGATATCTATCCCAAGCTGTTCCTGACCAGGCAGTTGCATTTCCCGCACGCCACCACGGCGAATATCAGCCTTATCTATAATGCCGGCGCCATGCTCGGCGGCGTCGTGTTCGGCATTTTAAGCCAGCGGATCGGCCGCCGCCATGCCATCATCGCCGCCTGCATCCTCTCCCTCGCGGTGCTGTGGTTCTGGTCTCATGGCACCACCCCGGCCGCCATCGCCATTGCCGCCTTTCTCATGCAATTCGCGGTGCAGGGTGCCTGGGGGGTTGTGCCGGTCTACCTCAACGAGCTTTCGCCGGCGGAAATCCGCGGCACATTCCCCGGCGTGGTGTATCAGCTCGGCAATTTCCTGGCCTCCTTCAACGCCCCGTTGCAGGCCGGTATTGCCGCGGCCTATGGCGGGGATTACGGGCTGGCCCTCATGGTGGTGGCGGGCAGCGTCGCCGTCATCCTCATCATCCTGATGCTGTTCGGCCCGGAGGCGCGCAACGTTTCCATGGCCGGCACCAGCGCGCCAGGCTGAGCCGGGGCACAGCATGGCGCAAGGCTGGCTGGAGCGGCGGGGCGAGGGGCGCTGGTGGCGCGGGGCCCATGGGGTGCGCGCCGGCTGGCGTGTGGCGATGTATCTGCTCATCACCGTGGCGCTGGTATTTCTCTGCGCGGTGCTCATTCCGCGCGGCTTCCTGCTCCGGCTTGCCCCGGGCGG
>JAKBAV010000040.1 GCA_021826225.1 Pseudomonadota bacterium
GGCAGGGTTTTAATCCCCGGATCGGGCACCAGATCCGCGCGCTCGACATTCACATGCGCGATGCGCGTGCGGTTGCCGCGCCGCACCTCGTAGCGCGGCCGCACGACATGGCGCCCGGCGTGAAACTCAATCTGCGCCGGCCAGTGCAGCCCGGGCAGCAGCTCCGCCACATCCAGCGCCAGCGTGGCGTAAGGCGGGATATCGCGCTGCAGCCGCACCGGCTGTCCGGCGCCCATGCGGTCCAGCGCCAGGGCACCGGCCGGAATGGTCACGCCATGGCTGTTCTGCACCCAGAGCACCACGTGCTCATCGGGGCGCGGCGCCGGCAGCCCGGCAAAGCGCGCCGAGGGCCAGGCATTGGCATCATGCGTGCAGGAGAGCGAGGGACCGCCATCGGTCGCATAGGTATCCAGCGCGTATTTCACCACATCATGCCCGGCCACGCCGATGGCATGGATGAACAGCTGCCCGGTGAACGGCCCCAGCCCGAAGCGCTGCCGCACCTCCTGGCTGTCCAGCACATAGCCACCCGGCCCGCTGGGGGCGGCATCCTCCCATTCGGCCAGCACGGCGCCTTCCAGGGCATGGAGAATATACTGGAACCGCACGCCCTGCGCGCCATAGCCGGCCCAGTAATTGGCCGTGGTCAGGCGTGTGGCGAAATGCCCGTCATCGCGGAAAAACACGAAATTGGTCGCGAAATTCCTGGCATCGAGGTAGCGCCCCGGCACGGTCTGCCAGTCGGGCGGCAGTTTTACGCCATCCAGCGTCAGCAGCGCCGCCCCCCGGGGCAGCAAAGGCGCCAGCCGCTCGGCCAGCCGCCCGGCATCGAAGGCCGCGAGCAGCACGGTTTGCACCGTCGCTTGCGACAGCTCGGTCAGGGCCAGGGCGGCATGGCCGCCGCGCATCTGCCCCACGGCCTGAACATCCTGCACATACAGCCCCCGCACATCCAGCGCCGGGCACAGTGCCAGCAGCGGGCCGGCAATGCCATCGGGGTCGAACACCGCGACCGGCCCGGCCGAAGCGCTGAGCGCCGCCAGCCGGCGCGCCGCATGCGGATGCGAGAGCGCCTTGTACACGACATTGCCGCCGCGCAGATTATCAAACGTCTCGATATCCAGCATGTCCCTCAAGCCCCCAAAAGCCGCCGCAATTCGGCTCCCGCCCAAGCGGTATCGTCAACTGGAGCTGTATCCCACAGCTCTAGTTTCCCGGCAAAATCGCGCACCCGGCCATCGCGCGCCAGAGCATCCATGAACCGCCCGATCCGCGCCGAGCGTCCCGGCAGGCGCGCGAGATAGACGGGCACCGCCGTCGCCACCGCCTCGGAGACCATCGAGACCGAATCCGCCGTCACGATCAGCGCATCGGCACAGGCGAGCATGCCGAAATAAGGGTTTTCCCCGGTGAAATCCCATATCCAGGCGCCCAGAGGTTCCAGCGCGGCGCGCAGAATGTCCAGAACCTCGGCATTTGTGCGGCGCGAGGGCGTGATGACCAGACCGAAATCCCGCGCCACCACGGAAAGTTGCGCCGCCAGCGCCCGCGCCTCATCCGCGCCGAATCGGTAGCGCCCGTTCGCCCCGCCCAACAGCACCGCCGCCAGAGGCCGCCGGTACGGGGCGAAAAACGGCGCCCAACGCAGCGCCTCCTGCGCCAGCCGCGCCGGTGTCGCGCGGTGCAAAGCGGTGCGGGTGATGATCACATTCGGCCCGGAAATCCCGTCATGCCTTCCGGCCAGCACGGCGTCGAAGCGGGTCAGGGCCATGCGCGGGTGCTGGATGGCGACCGCCCGTACCGCCTTGCCGCGCAACGCAGCCGCCACCCGCGCCCCGGCGCCGCCGCAGCCCAGCACCACCGGCGGCACGGGGGATGCGAAAACCTCCGCCCCCACCGCCCAGCGCGGGTTGAGCCACAGGCTGGTGGGAATGCGCTGCCAGAGTGGCAGAAAGCGCAACGGGCGCAGCTCCGGTGTAAACCCGGCCGCCTCGGCCAGGCCCAGCGCCTGGTTACGCAGCCCCGCAATATCCGTGCAGATCAATCTGGCCGTTACCATGTCCAGGCTTTGGCCGCGCCGCGCCCGCGCGTCAACTGCAGGCTCGCCCCCAGTGCATTGCCAGATGCCGCGAGCCGGTTAGACTGGCTTACATGAGTTCCGGACCCATGCCCGAACCCCCAGCCTGCCGGCCGCAACCGGCGGCGCTGCCGGAATTCGCCCTGGCCATAAACCAGCCGGACCTCACCCCCTGGCGTGACGGCAATACCGGCATACCGGGCTTCACCACGCTCGATTCGGGGCGCGCCGGCCCCCATGTCCTCGCGGTTTCGCTCATCCATGGCAATGAATTCGCCGGTGCCATCGTGCTGGCCGAGCTTCTCGCGGCAAAATTCCGCCCGTTGCGCGGGCGTCTTACCCTCGGCTTCGCCAACCTCGCCGCGTATGACCGTTTCGACCCCGCAAACCCCACGGCGGCGCGCTATGCCGAGGAGGACATGAACCGCGTCTGGGATGACTACCAGCTTTTCGGCGTGCGCCGCTCGGCCGAGCTCGACCGCGCCCGCGAGATCCGCCCGCTGGTCGACACCGCCGACATGCTGCTCGACCTGCATACCATGCTGTGGCCCGCCGACCCCGCCTTGCTCTGCGGCGCCGGCTTGCGCGGCCGCGATCTGGCATGCAGCATCGCCACACCCGGCCAGGTGATCGCCGATGCCGGCCATGCCGGCGGCAAGCGCCTCATCGATTATGGCCGCTTCACCGAAGGCGCCGACCAGAATGCCGCCTGCGTGCTGGTGGAAGCCGGCCAGCACTGGCAGCCCGCCGCCGTTACGCAATGCCGCGCCACGCTGCGCTCCCTGCTGCGCCATGCCGGCATGCTCGAAGCCCCGCCGCCGCCGCACCCGCCCTCCTTCGCGCAGGTCGTGCAGACCATTACGGCGCGCAGCAACCGCTTCCGCTTCATCCGCGATTTTCGCGGCGGCGACATCATCCACCGCGCCGGCACCGTCATCGCGCATGACGGCGATGAAAAAATCGTGACGCCAGAGGACAACATGATGCTGGTGATGCCCGCCTTGCGCGTGAGCCATGGCCAGACGGCGGTGCGCCTGGCACGGCTGGAACATAACGCCGCCTGATGTCACGCCAGGCGGTCATCGTTCTTGGCATGCATCGCAGCGGCACCTCGGCGCTCACCGGCGCGCTGGCCCGGCTCGGCCTCGCTTTGCCGCGCCACCCGCTGGCCGATGCCGCCGATAATCCCGAGGGCTTTTACGAATCGCAGCGCGTCGTCAACGAAAATTTCAAAATCCTTACGGCGCAGCGCTGTGCCTGGAATGTCACCTTCACGCTGGAGCCCGCCGCACTGCAGGCCGCCACCCCGCCCGAAACATTCGCCGCATTGCACGAGGTGCTGCACGGCGAGTTCGGCGATACCGGCTGCTTCGTGCTCAAGGATCCGCGCTTGTGCCTGCTTTTGCCGCTATGGTTTCCCGGGCTGCGGCGCCTCGCTGCGGTCCAGCGCGTGCTGCTGATGGCCCGCCACCCGGCGGAGGTCGTGCGCTCGCATATGGCGCGTAACGAATGCGCCGAGGACGAGGTGCTGCTCAACTGGCTGCACCACATGCTGGAAGCCGAGACGATGACCCGCAAGCTGCGCCGCGCGGTGCTGACCTTCGATGATCTGATACGGGACAGTAACGCCACCCTCCGCACCGCGCTCAGCACCGCCGGCATAACAACGCCGCGCACCCTTCAGGATGCCGCGCCCGAGATCGCCCGCTTCATCACCCCCGCCATGCGCCACCACGCGGCGGCGGGCAGCGCGCGCATCGGACCGGCGCATCTGGCAAAACTGGTGGAGGCAAGCTGGCACGCTTTTCTCGCCCTCGCGCGCAACCCGCTGGATGCATTCGCCCTGGCGGCATTGGATGACGCCAGAGGTAATTTCAGCCTGATCCGCCAGGACATGATCCGCCAGGGCCTCCGCGCGCGCCTACCGCCGGGATTATAAAAACTGCGTTCAGCGCAGCAGCGCCGCCGCCGCCGCATCCCAGCTCGCCGCATCCGGCGTCAGCAGCAGCCCGCCGCCGGTCGTGGTGGGGCGATAGGCCGAGCCGTCGAAGCGCCGTGCATAGCCGCCTGCCTCGCGGTGCAGCAGCACCCCCGCGGCATGGTCCCACGGCAGCAGCTTGCGGAACATCTGCACATGGCAATGTCCGGCCGCGAGCATGCGGTACTGGTGCGCGGCGCAACGATAATCGGTTACCGCCGCCAGCCGGTCGAGCCGGTGCAGCACATGGCTGCGCAGCGGCTCCTCCATGTAGCGCCAGGACATCGAGCCGACCATCTGTGTCACCGGCACGGGTGCCGCCACGGCCAGGCGGCGCTCGCCGCCATCCGCCGCGCGCAGGAACGCCCCCTGCCCCGCCAGCGCATAGGCGCAGTCATCGCCGAACGGATCGTAGATGAACCCGGCGAGCGTTTCATCGGCCTCGACCAATGCCGCCATGACCCCGAAGAGCGGCAGCTCGGCGGCAAAATTCGCGGTCCCGTCTATGGGGTCCAGCACCCAGACCCGCCCGGGCCGGGCCAGCCGCGCGAGGGTCGCGGTGCCGGCGGCCACGGCCTCCTCGCCGATCACGTCATCGCTCGGAAACAGCGCCCGCAGCCCGGCATTCAGCGCCAGCTCGGCCGCCTCGTCGGCCACCGTCACCGGGTCCAGCGGTCCGGCCTTGGTGCGGATATCGCCCGGACCCAGGCGCTTGAAGCGCGGCAGGATTTCGGTTTGCGCCACCTCACGGAGCAGCGCGATGACGGCGGACACCTCCGCCGCGGTCACAGCGCCTCGAACCGGGCTTTATCGGCGGCGGAAATCCGCAGCGTGAGCCGCACGGCGGTTTCGCCATCCTCGCGATGCAGCACCTCGCCATGGCGGTACACCCAGGCGAGCTTCGCGCCATCGCTGAAGGGGATCGCCAGCTCGATCACCTCAAGCCGCGCCGCCAGCCGGGCGTCGATTTCCGCCAGCAGGCGGGGCAAGCCCTCGGCCGTCATTGCGGATACGGCAATGCCATCGCCCTGCACCACCTGCGCCACCCCGCCGAGCAGATCCGCCTTGTTCAGCACTTCCAGCGTACGCCGGGGCCAGTCCTCGTCCAGCGCGCCGTCATTGGCCAGGCGGCCCAGCACATTCGTCACATCCTGCGCCTGCGCCGCCGCATCCGGATGCGAGATATCGCGCACATGCAGCAGCAGATCCGCCTCCGCCACCTCTTCCAGCGTGGCGCGGAAAGCGGCCACCAGCTCGGTCGGCAGCTCGGAGATGAAGCCCACAGTGTCGGATAGAATGACATGCCGGCCCGAAGGCAGGGTCAGCCCGCGCATGGTCGGGTCGAGCGTTGCGAAAAGCTGGTCTTCCGCCATTACGGCGGCGCCGGTCAGCGCGTTGAACAGGCTGGACTTGCCGGCATTGGTATAACCGACCAGCGCGACGACGGGGTGAGGCACTTTTTTGCGCTGGCCGCGATGCAGGCCCCGCGTGCGCCGTACCTCCTCCAGCTCCGCCTTCAGCCGCACGATGCGATCGCCGATCAGCCGCCGGTCCGCCTCGATCTGGGTTTCGCCCGGTCCGCCGAGAAACCCGAAACCGCCACGCTGGCGCTCCAGATGCGTCCAGCTCCGCACCAGCCGCGAGCGCTGATATTCGAGATGCGCCAGCTCGACCTGCAACGCCCCCTCCCGCGTGCGGGCCCGCGCGCCGAAAATATCCAGGATCAACCCGGTGCGGTCGATCACCTTCACGCCCCAGGTTTTTTCGAGGTTGCGCTGCTGCACCGGGGAGAGCGCGGCATCGACCACCACCACATCCACCGCGTTCTCGCGCAGCTCCGCCACTTCCATTTCCACCTGGCCCTTGCCGAACAGCGTGGCGGGGGTGACGTGGCGGAGCTGGAAAATCCGCTCATGCACCACCACCAGCCCGATCGAGGCCGCCAGCCCCACCGCTTCGGCGAGGCGTGCTTCCGCCGGGCGCAACTGCCGCGCGGCATGCACGGCCTGCTTGTCCCATGGTAGCAATATCGCCGCGCGGCTCGGTGGCGGCGCGGTCGGTTCCGTCGGCCCACGGCGCCGCTGGCCGGTCCCCGGCGGGGGCGGCGCGGGGTCTTTCATGACCGCATCCTCTGGCTCAGTCTTCGGCATCCGGGTCGTATTGCGGCTCGGCCTGGCGGCCCAGCGTCAGCTTGCCCGAGCTCGGCGCCTCGCCCGGCGCCGCGCCCTCGGCGCGTGAAGCGTCGAACAGCATGATCGGTGCACCCGGCATGACCGTGGAGATGGCATGCTTGTAGACGAGCTGGGTATGCCCGTCGCGGCGCAGCAATACGGAAAAATTATCGAACCAGGTGATCACACCCTGCAGTTTAACGCCGTTCACCAGAAACACCGTGACCGGCGTTTTGCTCTTGCGAACATGGTTGAGGAACACGTCCTGCACATTTTGCGATTTTTCGTTGGCCACGGCGTAATCCTTGTTTTTGTCGCCCTTGTTGAGCGATGATTGGGTTAATCCAGCCTAAAAATAAAAGTTTCAAGCGGCTGCGTGGCGCGCACCGCTATGTAGTCCTACACCCATTTTGTGCAGTGCGGCAAGCTGCATTCCCGGCGCCCGCCGAGGCGTCAGAAGCTCCCGGATACGGCGAGCGAGCCGAATTCGTGGATATTTCCCCTCTCGGCATGGAAGCGGCTGGTCTGGAACATCTGGATGTAGCTGAAGCGCAGGCCGTGCCAGATAACGGCGCCGCCGAGCTCGAAACTGCCGACCACGGGGGTGAGCGGCACACCACGGCTGCTCTGGAAATCGGCACCCTGCAACACCTCGTCATGAGCCACGAGTTTCGCCCCCGCGCTCGCGAATACATACCATGCCAGCGGCTGCACCACGGTATAGGCATCCGCCCCGGAAGGCGAAGGGGCGAGCAGAGGCGGCCCGAAATCGCTATCCAGCCCGCTGCCGATGCGCCAGCCCAGCGCCGGCTGCACGTAATCGGCGGTCAGGCCGGCCTGACCGGATATTTGCGGCAGCGCATCGGTTTCCAGGCCGAACAGCCGCCCCGTCGGCACCCGCCAGACGCGGCTGGCGATGAAATCCACGGCCGGCTCGGTCGGGAGCTGATACGCCCAGCCATGCGTGCCGGACTGGCCGATAAGCGCATGAAACCCGTTCTGCACGATCTCGCCACCCGCTCCGGCGCCAATCACGCCAAGGCTCACCCCCAGCACCGAGCGCGCATTGGCGCTGTCCTGGATCAGCGCGAGATTGACCGCGAGATACCCGGCATAGGGCTCATCGGCCATTGGCGGGTTGATCGCGGTGGTATCATACGGGGTGTAGAGCTGATGCGTCAGGCCGATGCTGACGCGCTGCGTGCCATCGCCGAACAGGGCCGTGCCCAATTGAGAGACCACGTCCGGCACATCGCCAGTGGCGCTGGTCCAGCCAACATGGAGGCCGTTCACGTAGTATCGGTCGGTCGGTGAGGTCGCGGTGATCGAGGCGTTCTCGTCCTGCAGGGTCCATAGCGCCGGCGCGGCGCGGGCGGCGCCCGGCACAATAAAAGCGGTCGCGGCCAGCAGGGCGGCGCAGAAATATGAGTTTGTTTTCATTGGGTCATTACATGGCGGAAGGTGGCACTTTCGCAAGATTAGCGAAAGCGTGAAATATTGCTACCTGTCGCGGGCGGTACAGATGGCCAGATCGATCAGCCGTTCGAGCACTTCCATCTCCTGCGCCCCGGCAATGGCATGCTCGCCATCGATGAGAAAACACGGCACGCCGTTAATCCCCAGCCTGTGAGCGTGCAAATTCTCGGCATGGATCACCTCAGTGCCATCGCCGGAAGCGAGAAATGCCAGCACCGCCGCCTCATTCATGCCGAGCTGCGCCGCCAGCATTGCAAGAACATCATGGCTGCCAATGTCCAACCCCTCGACGAAATGCGCCGCGAATAATAGCTGGACCAGCCGGTCCGCCACCTCATGCTGGGCCGCCTCGCGCACCAGGCGGTGGGCATCGACCGAATTGGGCGTGCGCCGGATGGCGGCGAAATCGAACCCGATGCCCTCGGCCGCGCCCAGCTCCGCGATGGAGGCATAGAGCCGCCTGGCGCGGTCCTCGGCGCCGAATTTACGGATCATGTAATCGCTGCGGGACATGCCGCCCCGCGGCATGTCGGGGTTCAGCAGAAACGGGCGCCAGCGCAGCACCACATCCAGCTCGCGCCGCCGCGACAGCAAAAAGCTCAGCCGCTTAACCCCGAGATAGCACCAGGGGCAGACGAAATCGAACACGACCTCGATGACCAGCCGCGCCGGCAGGGGGGCAAGGACATTCATGGTTGTGCTACCTATCGCAATGCGCCGCCGATGGCGAGATGTTTCACCGGCCCGCCCGCAAAGCGCCCCGCCCCGCTTGCCCCGGAGGCCGCGTGGGAGGATAGGGGGACCATGATCCGTCTGCTCCTCCGCCCCGCCGCCACCTTTGCCCTCGCCGCCTGCATGGGCGCCACCGGCCTGTCACCCGCCGCAGCGCGGCCACAGCCCACGCCGCCCCCCTCGGGCATCGTGGTGCATCTGTTCGGTCCGCAATCGCTCTCCTCGCAAATTCTGCCCGGCGGCGCCGCGCCGGATAGCAGCCCCGAGCCCAGCAGCGGCCAGAGCAGCAGTGAGAGCAGCGGTGAGAGCTGGGGGGCGGTCGCGCATCAGATGTTCGTGGTCGGCGACCCCGCCCAGGAAGGACGAGCCGCGCTGCCTAAAGGCCGGGCCGGGAAATAATCTCCAGCTCCCGTCCTCTCGTCAGGCGCTCAATCCTTGGCGCGCAATCGCGCCGCGCGGGCTTCCATGCGCTTGGCCACATCATCCAGATGCCAGGCCTCGATATCGTAAAGCGTGACATAGCCGCGCTGCTTCACATCAATGTCCGAAAAATGATCGGCAATGGAGCGCAAGCCGCCGGCTCTGGCCTGGGCCAGCGTCAGATGCCCGTCATGCGTGGTGTTGGCGGCATAGAATTTCATCACGAACGCCGCCGGGTCCTGCGCGCGTTTCCCGCCGGGACCGTTATCGCCCGGGCCGTGCCACGGCCCACTCATCGGCCCACCGGCCGGACCTTGCATCGCGCCGGGCGGCGGCGCGTCATTATTCTGCGCTAATGCCAAGCCTGGCACCAACGGCATTACGGCACAGGCGGCAATCCAGAAACGGCGCATGCAAATCTCCTTGAAAAAATGGAAGCATGGTTCTGCGCCGGCTTTGTAACGTCAGTATCTCGCGCATGTGACAAACGAAAAGCGTCTGACAAACGAAAAGCGGCGCCCCAAAGGACGCCGCTTGATAACAGTAACCGCCAGCATGGCGCTTACGAAGACAAATTTAGCGGGAGTAGAATTCCACCACCAGATGCGGTTCCATCTGCACGGGGAACGGCACATCCGCGAGCTTGGGCGCGCGCAGGAACTTGCCCTTCATGGCGCGATGGTCGACCTCGACATATTCCGGCACGTCGCGCTCGGAGGATTGCGCGGCATCCAGCACCACGGCGAGCTGCTTGCTCTTCTCGCGGATCTCGATCACGTCATCATCGCGCACCTGATAGGACGGGATGTTGAGGCGCTTGCCGTTGACCATCACATGCCCATGGCTCACCAGCTGGCGCGAGGCGAACGGGGTGATGGCGAATTTGAGGCGGTAGATCACCGCATCCAGGCGGCGCTCCAGCAGCTCGATCAGATTCTCGGAGGTGTCGCCCTTACGGCGCACGGCCTCTTCGTAATACTTGTAAAAATTCTTCTCGGAGATATTGCCGTAATAGCCCTTGAGCTTCTGCTTGGCCATCAACTGCGTGCCGTAATCGGTCGGCTTCTTGCGGCGCTGGCCATGCTGGCCGGGGCCGTATTCGCGCTTGTTGACAGGAGATTTAGCCCGGCCCCACAGGTTTACACCCAGGCGGCGGTTGATTTTGAACTTACTTTCGGCGCGCTTGGTCACGGCGCTTGCCCTTTCTTGTTAGAATAACGCCGGTAGTCTCTCTCCAGCATTCTGCACTTGGCAAAATGCAAAAAAGAGCGGGCGCAGGCGACCACCGCCTGTCCACGTTCCCGGCAACGAGGTTGCGCCTCTAGCCGCCCCCGCGTGCGCCGTCAACAGTGCCCTCAACCCCACCAAAGGCGGGGCCGCGCCGCCAGCTCTGCGCCACGGCCGCCAAAGGCAGGCTGATCTCACGCCGCGCCCGGGTAAAGCCGAGCTCGGCGCGCGCGCTCATCCAGGTGCCGGCATCGCCCGCTGCTGGCACCTGCCAGCCGGCGCCGAACCTCACCCCCCGCATCGCGCCCAGGCACACGCCCAGCTCGCGCCGGTCCTCCGAGCCCGGATCGGTATCGGCCGGGCAGGAGGTGGCGGCAAGCAGCACCATATCCTTGACCGGAGCGTTGAAGCTGAACCGCGCCACCCTGCCCGCCTTGGCCGGCAAAATCGCCGGCAGCACGGTCATCCCCGCCGCCACCGCGCGCAAAACCGGCCAGAACTGTGCCGCGAACCCGGCCGCCAATGCGCGCTCATGCAAGGTGCGGCGCACCGCCGCCAGCCGCGCCCCGGAGGTTACCACCGGGGCGACGGCCCGCCGCGCCGGGCAGCGCCGCCCGAGCTCCTGATACATTGCCGCACGGTTGCCGTCATCGAAGTAGGATTCGCATTCCAGCCCCTCGGCCAGCAATATGTCATGCCGGTCCAGCTCGACATGGAAATAGGTCACGGCCTGAGCCGCCGCCTCGCGCCGCACCGTGGCACCGTTGACCAGATGCGTGATGGGAATGAGCACGCCATCCGCCAGCACGCAATGTGAGGGCGAGAGCCGCAGCATCCGGCTGGGGCGGCCGGGCCCGAAGGCATGGGGGAGCACCAGAATGGGCCGCGCCTGGCGTGCCGCGTCGGGCCCGAGATCCAGCGTGCGCCAGCCGATCCAGCGCACCGGCCGGCGCTCGCCATTGGCGGTGATCACCGGATCGTTCGGCCGCAGGCTCTCGACCGGGCGGTAGCCATGCGGGCTCAGAATCCCGGTGCCGCGCGCGAAACAGGGCATCACCCCGCCGATGGTGAGCAGCGCGCCGCCCGCGCCATCGGAGGTGACGGAGATATTGGGCTGCAGCGTGCCCGGCGCCTGCACGGCGAACTGCACCATGGCCGTACCCTGGCTGTCGAGAATCCAGCCCGCCCCACCACCGCCGAGGCTGACCAGGCCGGGGGCGACGCCGACCAGATCCACCACATCCCCGGCCTGCATCTGCGCCACGCTGAAATTCCCGGCGCGCGCATCATCCAGCACAAGCGCGCCGCCTGCCCCCGCGAAGGTGACCGCCGCACCGCCGGCCGTGCCGCCTATTTCCAGCACCGCCCCACTCGCCACCTCGGCCAGCGCCGCATTATTCAGGCTGCCGGTGAGCAGCAGCCGGCCACCCACCGCTTCGAGCAGCCCGGTATTGGTGAGGCTGGGGGAAGCGAGCACGCCGAAGCCGGCCACCGTGCCGCCAGCCAGGATCGCGGGAGCCACCACCGTGCCGCCGCTCAGGTTGATGCTCCCGAGCAAAATCGTGCCGGGTGTCGTGATCAGCCCCGCGAGCGCAACATCGCCATTGCCCAGCGCCATGCTGCCGGCTTCCAGCACCGCCCCGGCGCCGATGCTGATGCTGGGCACCGGCCCCCCGCCATTCGAGGCGAGCGCCAGCCCGGTGATACTCAACGTGGCCGTTCCGCCGAGTTCAAGCGCGCCATTGCCCTGATAGGCGGCGGCATGCACCACCGCCGCGCCGGCCGCCAGGAAATTGCCTCCATTGGTCACGGTGCCGAGGCCGAGCTGCGCCGTGCCGAGCGCTTCCACCGTACCGGACGTGCCGATCGTCACGGCCGTGCCGGCCAGGCTGCCCAGCACCTGCAATGTGGCGGCCGCCGCAACGCCGATGTCCAGCGCCCCGGCCACCGTCATCATGCCCAGAACCGCCGCCTCGCTGCCGACTCCGGCCGCCGCCGCCGCGAGGGTGACATTCCCGGCCGCCGTGAAATGATCCGCCAGCACGGTCAGCGTGCCCGCCCCTGCGGCATCGCCCAATGTTACATCACCGGCCAGGCTCACCGTGGCGGTGGCGCCGAAAATCGCATTGCCGCCGGCATCCGCCAGCAATCCAGTGCCGGAATAGCCGCGGGTGGATATAATATCCTCGAACGTGGCGGCGCCGCTCACCTGTATTCCGCCCGCGACCAGTGGCTGGCTGATGACCGGCAACCCAACCGCGAGCCCGAAGGAGACCCATTCGGCCGCCGTGGCGCCGAGGCCGGAATAGCCCGAAACCGTGCCGGCCACCCCGGCGCCGATGATGAGCCCGCCCTGCACCCCGGCCAGCACCCCGGCATTGCTGCTGAACACGACCGAATCGGGAATACCCGTGCCGTAATAGTTCACCGCCTGGATCTCGGCATTCAGCGCCGCGATGTTGGCCGCCGTGAGGGTGATCCGCGAACTCGCCGCCCCGCCATTGCTACTGAGGCTGCCACGCTGCGCGCTCAGCGTGATGGTGAGCCCCAGCGTGCCTGTGCCGGTAAGGTCGACACTGGCGCCCAGCAGCGGCTGCGCCGTGCCTGGCGTGGCGGATAGAGCCGCACCTTGTGTTACCGTGGCCAGGGTGGAGCGCATGAACACCACCTGGTCGCCCTGGGCATCCAGCCCGGCGGAAGGTGCCAGGCCATTGGCGATGGAGGTGTGGATCGTATAGGTCTCGGTGCCGCCGAACACGTTCAGCCCGGCCATCTGAAACGAGTTCAGCCCGACATTATAGATGCTCATATTGGCCAGATCAGGAAAGATCAGCTCATCGCCAACACCGAATCCCGTGACCGTACCGGAAAAATATTGCGGTCCCGCGATAACAAAGGCACCACCCGTGCCGCCCAGCGTATCGGCATAGCCGCCGGTGATGGCCTGTGCCCCCGGCCCCAGAAAGCTCAGCGTCACGCCGCTATCGATGGTGAGCGGCGTGGTGTTGAATATGCCGTATAATGGCGAAACCGGCCCCAGCACCATCACGCCGCCGCCCGCCGCCTCGACCACCGCGCCGGCAGTGATCCAGCTCGCATCAAGCTCCAGCGTGGCGCCGCCCAGAGCCTCCAGCGTGCCGCCGGTCACCACCCCGCTTTGCGAGAAATTGCCCACGGTGATCGTACCGTTGCCCTGCACCACCGCCCCGGCGCCGAGGTTGAGCCCGACATCGAAACTGTTATTCGCGGTGCCGTACACGGTCAGGCCATTGGCGATATCCAACAGCGCGCCGGGCAGCAGTGCCACCTGGTTGGCGAAGCTCGCGGCGCCGCCGACCAGCAGCGAACCCGCAAGGGTGAGCTGCTGTGCCGTGAGACTGCCGAAATCCGCCGAGCTGCCGCTCAGGCTCATGCTGTCATCCGGCAGTTCGAGCATGGCGCCCGGGGCGATCTCGATGGTGCCGCCGGCCAGCATGCCCAGCACGGTATCGGTTCCGGCGACGCTCAGCGTGCCGCTGAACATGGTACCGCCGGTGATCAGCGTCTGCGCGCCGGCGGCATATACGCCATTGCCCGCCGCCGGGCCGACCGTGTTGAGATAAATCGCGCCATAGGTGACAACGCGCGGCAGCACGCCGGAGGCATTCCACAAGGCATAATCGAGATGCTGGCCGCCCGGTATGCTGGGGCCGGCGAATTCCAGCCCGGCCAGCAAGCTGTTCAGCACGCCGATTTCATCGGCGGTGCAGCTCAGCACGATGGTGCCGGAGCCGAGCCCGCTCGCGGAAATACCATTCAGCGCCGTGATGCCGGGCAGCAGCAGCACACCCTGGGCGACCGACAGCGTGAGGCTCAGCGTCTCCTCCCGGCCGAGCCCCATGGCGGCGAGCCCGGCGGCGATCGGGTCGGCCAGCACCAGCCCGGGGAGCGGGCTCAGCGCATTGGCGTTCAGGGTAACGATCTGCGGCGGCGCCACGAAGGCCGGACCGACCGCCGCCACCACATTCACGGCCAAGCCGCCGGCCACGGCCACCGCCGCCGTATCCGTGGCCGAAAAACTCAGCACATCGGCGCTCACGCTGCCCGGCTCTGTAAGCTCCAGCCCGGCCAGCGCGGCATTCACCTGCGCCTGCGTGCCGCTGAGGCTCAGCGTGTTGAGCTGGGCGGAAACCGTGGCGCCACCCGCCGCGCTGACACCCAACAAGGCGCCGGTATTGCCCGCCACGACCTGAAGCGTAACGTTATCAGCCGCCCCTGCCCCGCTCAGCGCCATGCCCGGCGCCAGGCCCAGCGCGGCACCCTCCAGCGACGACAAGCTGGCATTGCCGGCCAGCACCGTCAGCGTCGCGGGGGCGGAGAATGTCAACCGGCCAGTCATCGCGCCGATGGTTGTACAATCTTAGACTAAGCGCAATGCAAAATGAGCAACTTCAGGATGTATTTTTGCAGCCGGCATGAAAATCTTGGAGACACGGCCATGGTCGCCGCGCCGTTGCGGCCCCATACTGGTGGACATGAAAACCGTGCATAAAAAGCCCAAGGCGAAGCCCGCGAAATCCGCCGAAACCGCCGCCCCCACCAAGGTGCCGCCCGCCTTGCCCAGCCGCGACTCGGTGAAGCGGTTTTTGGAGGAAGCCGGCGGAAAACTGCATTTTCGCGACGTTGCCCGCGCGTTTTCCGTGGCGCCGGACGATAAGAAAGCCTTGCGCGGCATCATGAAGAGCCTGGAAGCGAGCGGCGATGCCGAGCGCGCCGGGCGGCGGACCTATACCGAAGCCGGCGGCCTGCCGGAAAACGCGCTGGTCGAGATTACCGGCATAGACCGCCATGGCGAGGCCATCGCCCGCCCGGTGGTGTGGGATGGCCCCGGCCGCGCCCCGGTCATCTTCATGCAGGCGGAGCAGAAGGGCCAGGCGGCGCTCGCGCCGGGCGCCAGGGTGCTGGCCCGGCTGCGGCGCACCGGCGGCGATAAATACGAGGGCCGCACCCTCAAGCGCGTCGCCGGCCAAACCGGCAGCATTGTCGGGCTGTTCCACGCCATGCCACCGGGTGGCCGCATCGAGCCCACGGACCGGCGCCAGAAGACCGAATGGGTCGTCCCCGAGGGCGAAACCATGGGCGCGCAGGAGGGCGAGATCGTGCGCGCCGAGCCACTGCCCGGCAAGGTTTTCGGGCCACGCCCGGCGCGGGTGACGGAAAAACTCGGCAGCATCAATGATGCCCGCTCGGTCAGCCTCATCGCCATCGCCCAGCACGGCATCCCCATGGATTTCCCCGATGCGGCACTGGCCGAGGCTGAGAGGGCCAAGCCCACGCCCCTGGGCAAACGCACCGACCTGCGCGCCATCCCGCTCATCACCATCGATGGCCATGACGCGCGGGATTTCGACGATGCGGTGTTCGCCGAGCCGGTGGAGCATGGCTACCGGCTGATCGTCGCCATCGCCGATGTCGCGCATTACGTGCCGCCGGGCTCGGCGCTCGACCGCGCCGCCCGGCTGCGCGGCAATAGCTGCTATTTTCCCGACCGGGTGGTGCCGATGCTGCCCGAGGCGCTCTCCAACGGCCTATGCTCGCTCAAACCGCATGAGGATCGCGGCTGTCTGTTCGTCGAGATGCATATCAACGTGCATGGCCATAAACAGAGCCATAAATTCGGCCGCGGGCTGATGCGCTCCGCCGCGCGCAAGACCTATGAGCAGATCCAGGCGGAGTTCGAGCAGAGCCCGGCCGAATACGAGCATCTGTTCTCCGCCTATGCCGCTTTGGCCGAGGCCCGGCATGCGCGCGGCACGCTGGAGCTGGACCTGCCGGAACGCAAGGTCGTGCTCGGCGAGGATGGCACGGTGCAGAGCGTGGCGCCGCGCCCGCGTCTGGCCAGCCACAAGCTCATCGAGGAATTCATGATCCTCGCCAATGTCTGCGCCGCCGAGGAGCTGGAGCGGCTGAAACTGCCCTGCATGTACCGGGTCCACGCCCCGCCGAGCCCGGAAAAACTCGATAATCTGCGTAATTTCCTCAAAACCCTGGATATCTCGCTGAAGCCCGGCGATGCCCTGCACCCGCGCGACCTCGACCGCATCCTCAAACTCGTGGAAGGCACGCCCAGTGCCCCGCTGGTGAATGAGACGATGCTGCGGAGCCAGTCCCAGGCACAATATTCCGATGAGAATATCGGGCATTTCGGGCTGGCCCTCTCACGCTACGCGCATTTCACCTCACCGATCCGCCGCTATGCCGATCTGCTTGTACACCGCGCCCTCGTCACCGGGCTGAAACTGGGCAAGGACGGCCTCTCGCCCGAGGATAGCGCCGCCTTCGCCGATATCGCCGAGCAGATCACCGCCACGGAGCGCCGCGCCACGCTGGCGGAGCGCGATTCATCCGACCGCTATCTTGCGCTGTTTCTGCAACATCGCATTGGAGAGTTGTTCCAGGGGCGGGTTTCAGGGGTGACGAAGTTCGGTCTATTCGTCACCTTGAGCGAGAGTGGGGCGAGTGGGTTCTTGAGCATGGCTAGTCTACCGGATGATTACTGGGCCTATGATGAAGCCACCCAGACTCTGTCCGGCCGCCGCTCCCGCACGGTGTTTTCGCTCGCGCAATCGCTCGAAGTGCGGTTGAACGAGGCCAAGCCGGTGACTGGCGGGCTGCTGCTCGGCCTGGCTGAGACTTTTACCCCCGCGCGCCAGGCCGGACCTGGGCGGGGGGCGATAGCCAAGGGCAAAACCGCCAAGGGTAAACCAGGCAAAGCCGGGCGCGCGGCAGCCGGGGATGCGGCGGCGCCTGCCCCGAAAAAGCATAAGCGGCGCAGGTGAAGCGCAGCCTCGTCATTTTTCTGCTCTGCCTGGCGCTGCAGGGTGGCCTGACCGGCCGACCTGCCGATGCCAGCGTGACCCAGTTCGACACCACGGATGCCGCCAATGTCTGGGGCGCCGCGCTGGCCTATATCGCGCCGCGCGCGTTGCAGAAACTGAGCATCCCGCAGATGACTCTCTGGGGCCTGAACGGGCTCGCCGGGCTCGACCCCAACCTCAACACCACGCTGCAGGATGGCGAGCTGCGCCTGTACGGGCCGGATACGCTGATCGACGCGGTGCCCACCCCCGCCAACCCGGATGACGCGACGGGCTGGGGTCAGGCGGCGGCGGCGGTCGCGGCGGCGGGCTATGCCGTCTCGCCGGCTTTGCAGGCGGCCGGCACGCAGGGCATCATCGCCAATTTCTTCGATGAGCTGTTCAACCATTTTGACCCCTATTCCCGCTATGAGCCGCCGCAGCAGGCCGCCCAGGACGAGCTGATGATCATGGGCCTCGGCGGCACCGGGATCACCCTGGCGGCCCAGGGCGGCCATGTGATCGTGGCAGCGGTGGCGCCGGACAGCCCGGCCGAGAATGCCGGCATCGCGCCTGGGAGCATCGTCAGCGCCGTTAACGGCCAGGCGGCCTGGCCGGCCCAGCTCGCGGCGCTGAATGGCGCGATGAACGGCATCGCGGGCACCAGCATCAGCCTTGCCGTGCAGGACCCGGACGATACCACCGCCCCGCTTGCCCCCGTGGTGCTCACCCTGAAGCGCGGCTATATTCCGCCGCAGACCGTGTTCACAGGTCCCAGCCTGGTGCCCGGCATCGCCAGCCTGCGCATCACCAGCTTCAACAAAGGCACCTCCGACCAGTTTTCCGCCGCCATGGCCACCTTGATGAGCCAGACGCCGCCGCCAGACGCCGTGGTGCTCGATCTGCGCGGCAATCGCGGCGGAGTGCTGCACCAGGCGGTTCTGG
>JAKBAV010000041.1:0-2908 GCA_021826225.1 Pseudomonadota bacterium
GGCGCGCCGTGCTGGCGCGTCTCACGCTGCCCGGGGCGGAGGGCATTCAGCTCGTGCTCGCGGCGGGGCTGAACCCGTTCCGCCAGTTTGACGACAGCTACCGGAACTTCATCGAGAGCCTGGTGCAGCAGATCGAGATCGCCATCGCCAGCGTGCGGGCGCTGGAAGAGGAACGCCGGCGGGCCGAGGCGCTGACCGAGCTCGACCGCGCCAAAAGCACGTTCTTCGCCAATATCAGCCATGAGTTCCGCACCCCGCTGACATTGATGCTCGGGCCCATCGAGGATGCGCTGTCCGAGGCGCGGGATGTCGTGATGATCAATCGCGGCACCGCCGAGCTGATCCACCGGAACGGCCTCAGGCTGCAGAAGCTGGTGAACAACCTGCTCGATTTCTCGCGGATCGAGGCCGGGCGCGTGCAGACGCAGCGCGTGCCGGTGGATCTGGCGGCGCTGACCGCCGATATCGCCTCCGGTTTCCGCTCTCTGGTGGAGCGGGCCGGGCTCAGTTTCCGGGTGGACTGCGCGGCGTTGCCGCGGATTATCGCCGTGGATACCGAGATGTGGGAGAAGATCGTCCTCAACCTGCTCTCCAACGCCTATAAATTCACCCATTCCGGGCAGATCGAGCTGCGCCTGGAAGCCGTGCCGGAGGGCGCCCGGCTGACCGTGAGCGATACCGGAATCGGCGTGCCGGATGAGGAAATCCCGCATCTGTTCACGCGGTTCCACCGCGTGGCAGGTGCCAAGGGCAGGTCTATCGAAGGCAGCGGGATCGGGCTTGCGCTGGTGCAGGAACTCGTCCGGCTGCATGGCGGCCACATTGCGGTGTCCAGCCGGCTGGGCGCGGGCACGCGCTTTACCGTTACCATTCCGGCGGGACCCGAAGCTGATGACACAACCCCCGGCGCCCTGCCGGTGCCGCGCAGCCAGTACGGCAATTACGTCGAGGAGGCGGCGCGCTGGCAGGCGCTGGAACCCCCGGCCCCAGGCCCGGCCGCGCCGAAGGCCGGCGGCGGACGTATTCTCATCGCCGACGACAATGCCGATCTGCGCCTCTACATGCAGCGGATGCTGAGCGCCCAGGGCTATGCGGTGGAGCTCGCCGTGGATGGTGCGGCCGCCCTCGCCGCCACGCGGCGGGAGAGTTTCGATCTCGTGATCTCGGATGTAATGATGCCGGTGATGGACGGGATCGATCTGCTGCGCGCCTTGCGCGCCGATACCGGCTTATGCGAGCTGCCTGTCATCCTGCTTTCGGCCCAGGCGGGCGAGGAAGCGCGTGTCAGCGGTTTCCAGGCCGGCGCGGATGATTACCTGACCAAGCCGTTTTCCGCGCGGGACCTGCTGGCGCGCGTTTCGAGCACGCTGCAGCTTGCGGCCCTGCGGCGCGAGACGGCGGAGCGCCTGCGGGCGCTGAACGAGACACTGGAAAACCGCATGGCGGAGGCCGCCGCCGACCTCGACCGGCTCTGGGAGCTAAGCGAGGACCTGCTGGCGGTTACGGATGCCGCCGGCAAGCTGCTGCGCGTGAGCCCTTCATGGGAGAGGCAGCTCGGCCACCCGCGCCAGGGCTTGCTGGCCCGGCGCATGACGGCGTTGTTTCACCCTGACGATGCCGAGGCGCTGCAACCCCGCCTGACCGCCGCATTGCAAAACCGTGCGCCGGCGCATTTCGAATCGCGCATGGGCACATCCGCCGGGTGCTGGCGACTGATCGACTGGACGTTCTCGCCTGATCCGGTCCATGCGAGGCTGCATGGCGTGGGGCGCGACATCACCGAGGACCGGGCGCGCGCCACCGCGCTGACCCAGGCCGAGGCGGCTTTGCACGCCGCGCAGAAAATGGAGGCGATCGGCAAACTTACCGGCGGCGTCGCGCATGATTTCAATAATCTGCTCCAGGTCATCGGCGGCAACCTGCAGCTTCTGGCCAAGGATGTGGCGGGCAGCGAACGCGCCGAGACCCGGCTGCGCAACGCGCTGGGCGGTGTGTCGCGCGGCGCCAAGCTCGCCTCCCAGCTGCTCTCCTTCGGCCGCCGCCAGCCGCTGGCGCCGAAAATCGTCAATCTCGGGCGCTTCGTGCGCGGGCTGGATGACATGCTGCGCCGCGCCCTGGGCGATGGCATCGAGATTGAAACAATTGTGTCCGGCGGGCTGTGGAACAGTTTCGTCGATCCGTTTCAGGTCGAGAATGCGCTACTCAACCTCGCCATCAATGCGCGCGATGCCATGGAGGGCCATGGCAAGCTCACCATCGAGGCCGGCAACGCCTTGCTGGATGAGGAATACAGCCTGCGCCACAGCGATGTGACGCCAGGGCAGTACGTCGTGGTGGCGGTGACGGATACCGGCTGCGGCATGACCCCGGAGGTGATCGAGCAAGTGTTCGAGCCGTTTTTCAGCACCAAGCCGGAGGGGCAGGGCACCGGGCTCGGGCTCAGCATGGTGTATGGTTTCGTCAAGCAATCCGAAGGCCATATCAAAATCTACAGCGAGCCCGGCCACGGTACCACGGTACGCATCTACCTGCCCCGGGTGCGCCAGGATGAGGATGTGGTGACGGAGACGGAGAGCGGCCCCGTGATCGGCGGAAGCGAAACCATTCTGGTGGTCGAGGATGACGAGCAGGTGCGCGGCACGGTGGTGGAACTGCTCGCCGACCTCGGCTACCACGTGCTGAAGGCGAAGGATGCCGAGGCGGCGCTTGCCATCGTGGAAAGCGGCGTGCCCATAGACCTGCTATTCTCGGATGTGGTGATGCCGGGGCCGGTACGCAGCCGCGACCTCGCGCGCCGGGCGCAGGAGCGCTTGCCGGGAATCGCGGTGCTGTTCACTTCCGGCTACACGGAAAACTCCATCGTGCATGCCGGCCGGCTGGATGAAGGCATAGAATTGCTGAGCAAGCC
>JAKBAV010000041.1:3008-17718 GCA_021826225.1 Pseudomonadota bacterium
CACAACCCGCAGCGGCGCGTCCGCCCGCGCCGCTGCGCGCCTTGCGCGTGCTCCTGGTCGAGGATGAGGAGCTGATCCGCATGATCACCGCGGAAAACCTCAAGGATCTCGGCCATCAGGTGTTCATCGCGCCGACCGTGGAGGAGGCGCTCGCTTTGCTGCGGCAGATGGCGATGGACGTTCTGCTGACCGACATAAATCTTCCCGGCCGGTCGGGCATCGACCTCGCCAGCGCGGCGCGGCGGCAGCAGCCCGGATTGCGGATCATATTCACGTCCGGATATTATGCCGGTGCGGAATTGAAGCAGAAATCCGGGCTGTCCGACATCATCTACCTGCTGAAGCCCTACACGCGGGAGAGCCTCGCCAAGGCCATTGCCGACGCCACTAAGTAGGCCATGATTTTTCACCGGCGAATGACGGCCTGATTAAAACACCGCCGGATACTCGTCCGGCGGCTGCCGCGCCCCATATCCCGAGGATAATCGCGGGAATATCTCATGCAAATTCGCCTTGGCTACGAAATTATCATCACGCATCCGCAACCCACGCCGATGCTGGCCCATCTCAGCATCCATTATTCGCGGGCCTCGCATCTGCTCGCGCCGGATCATCTGCTCACCACGCCATCTGTTCCGGTTACGCAATACCGTGACAGCTTCGGCAACTGGGTATCCCGCCTGGTCGCCCCGGCCGGGCCGATCCGCCTGTTTACCGACGCGCTCATCGCCGATCCCGGAACAGTGGATAATTTTTTCCCCGACGCGATCCAGCATGATGTTGCCGGACTGCCCGATGAAACACTGCATTTTCTGCTCGGCTCACGCTATTGTGAGACCGACCGGATGATGCAGATTGCCTGGGATAATTTCGGCCAGGTCAACGGTGGCTGGAACCGGGTTCAGGCGATCTGCGATTTCGCGCATCATCAGATCAGTTTCGGCTACCACCATGCGCGCAACACCCGGACCGCCTATGAGGCCTATACGGAACGCGTCGGGGTCTGCCGCGATTTCGCGCATCTCGCCGTCACGCTCTGCCGCTGCATGAACATCCCGGCGCGCTACTGCACGGGATATCTCGGCGATATCGGCGTGCCGCGCGATCCGGCGCCGATGGATTTTTCGGCCTGGTTCGAAGCCTATATCGGCGGCCAGTGGCTGACCTTCGATGCGCGGCATAACGTGCCGCGCATCGGACGCGTCCTCATCGCGCGCGGAATGGATGCGGCCGACACCGCGATCACCACGCATTTCGGCCCGAGCAGGCTCGACCTGTTCCGCGTGTGGACCGATGAGGTCGCAGGGATCTGATCCCGGTCATGTCATGTTCCATGATTTTCGTGAGGCCCGCTTGCGATTCCGGCTTTAATTCCAGGCGAATCGCGCGGCTTCAGATGAGTTTAGCGAAGGATATCATGCGCGTTGGTATACTGTTCCGGCCTCCGATAACCAGATTCCGGAACTTTAAATCCCCGTCAGCATATCCTTGCAAGGCCACACGTATATGCCGCCAAGCCGCATGCTGGAGCGCCCCGGCATGTGCCGGGGTTTCATGATGATTGATTCTTCAGCGGCCACGCTGGAATCGTAACGAGGCCACGCCTATGCCTGGGCAAGCGCCAGGCGCGCCATGGCCATGGCGCCGTGCCGGGTTTTAGCCGCCCCCACGAACCGGCGCAGATGCACGAACACCGCATCCGCCACGCCGCTCTCCGCCGCCAGCTCGGCATTCTGCAGCCCGGCCCAACTTTCCGGCAACGGCAGGCGCTGCGCGAACGAGCCCGGCTCCGGCGGCACGGTGTCAACCATCCAGTTGCCGTTCGAGGCCGGAGATATCGTGAACAGCACCGGCAGGTCGTGGTTGAACACCACATTCTTCCACGGCATGCCGCGCTCCAGCACCAGTATGCGCGGGTCCGCCGCCTCGCCATGCGCTGTCAGCACCACGCTCATGGCCTCGTGCTTGGCCCGCAGGCTTTCCACGCGCCGGGCCAACACGGCCTGGATGAGCTGCGTGGCCTCCTGAAAAGCCGCATCCCCGGCGGTGGGGCCGTTCGCGGCGGGGTCGTCCCAGGCGGGGTTGCAATCCTCGACGAGCCGCGCCAGCCCCAGCCCGTCCCGCTTCACCGGCCCATCCGCCGCTATGCCGTTATCATGTTCATCGATGCGCAGAACCATGCTCGCATCCAGCTCCGCGGCGATGGTCTCGGCATAGCGCTCCGCCCCCGCCGGTGCGAGCAGGGCCGCCACCGCGCGCGCGCCGAACACCTGCCAGACGAGCCCCGCCGAGGACCAGGGCGTGCCATCCGGCCGCACCGGCGCGCCGCGCTGATGGTGGTCGAACCGGCCGCGCGCGGCATCGAATTCGCCGCCGACATCCCAGATGATCGCCGCGGTTTCGAGCTGCTCCGCCTGGCGCGTGCGCAGCAAAACATGGTCCACCCCCGGCGCTTCCAGCCCCAGCGCGAGGCGCAGCACGACATAGGCGAACACCTCGTCGCAATGGAATTTTCCACTATGCGTGGCGAGGATGAGCGGGGTGTCGGCGTTCAAAATCTGGGTCATGAGGGGCGGGCAATCTCTGCTATGGTGGATGAGCGGCACGTCCTACGCCAGGCCGCGCCGCCCGTCCATCATCGCCCCACCTCAGGGAACCGGCGCGTAGACCAGCAGTTTCAGGCTGCCCGGCGCGAAGGTGTAATGCGGGTGCCCGTCCGTGGTTGTGGCGGGGGTGACGCTGGTGATTCTGGCGGTCACGGTCAGCACATCGCCATTGCCGGGCTCCACGGCCATGGTGCGGGCACCAGGCTCGGTTGGCACGGTGCCCAGCATGCGCGGCGCCGCGCTGTCGCCTATCACGGTCAGCGTGCCATCGCCATTGGCGGAGAACGCCCGATGGCGCACCGGATCATAGCCGGCTGAATCGGTCGCCTTGCCGATGGGGAAGGTCGCCAGCACGGCGCCGGTATCGGCATTCAGCACATCCAGCGTGCCACCCCGGCAGGAGGTGAAGAGCAGGCGCCTGGCGGCGTCCATGGCAAGGCCGGTCGGCGCGATGCACCCCGTGGTCGGCCAGTGCGCGGTAATCGCCCGGGTCCTGGTGTCGACGCGAATGATTTCATTCTTGTCGATGATGTTGACATAAAGCGCGCCCTTGCCATCCGCGAGGAAGGATTCCGGCGAGCCGCCCAGCGGGATATCGGCATAGGCCTTGCGCGTCGCCGGGTTGATCGGGGTCAGGGCGTCGCCATCGCCGCCGGAGACGAAAATGGTGCGCGAGGCCGGGTCGTAATCCATGCCATCCGCATCAAGCACCACCGGCACCGCCGCCAGCGGCTTGAAGGTGACGGGATCGAAGGCGATGGCCTGGCGCTTCTGCGCGCTGTCGGCCCAGATGATGCCGGTCGCGGGGTCGATGGCGATGCCATGGCTGCCGGGCAGCCCGGCAAGCTGGCCGATGATTTTGAGGCTCCGCAGGTCCACCACCGTCTCCTCGGCGCCATGCGAGATGAACAGACGGTGATGCGGCGCATCGAGCTTGAGGTAATCCCATTTCACCGCCCCGCCGAGCGGCAGGGTGGCGGCCAGCCGGTAGAGCGGCGCCGCGGCGGCGGGCAGGGCCGGCAAGGCGAGCGCCAGGGTCAGGCATAGGCTGCGAACATGTTTCATGTGGTGTTCCTATTGAGCGGTGACAGGCCCGGCGGCGTTAATCGGCGTCGACCGACGGGGCGGCCAGCTGGAAAATCACGGCCACGGTGATGCGTTCCGCCTGGCCATGAAAATCCGCCGGCTCGGGCGGATAATGCGCGATGCGCACGGCCTGCATCGCCGCCGCGTCGAGCAGCGGGTAGCCACTGCTTCGGGCCACCGCGATATCGGATACCGCGCCATCGAGATAGGTGAAGCTGATCTGCGGCGCGCCGCTCTCATGCGCGTTCGCGGCACCAGGGGGATACACATCGTCGGCCACCGCCTGCACCGCCTGGCGCATGGCCAGCCTGAACAGGTCGACCTCGCCCAGCGAGGGCGGGGCGGGGCGGGGCGGGGCGGGCGGGGCCACGGGCTGCGGCGGCTGCACCACTTGCGGCGGCGGCGGCACCGGCCGGGGTGGCACCACATGGCGCACCACGTGATGCGCCGCCGGGCGCGGCGGCGGCGGCACCGGCCGGGGCGGGGTTACGGGCTGCGGCGGCACGGGCTGCGGTGGCGGCGGCACCGGCTGGGGCGGCGGCGGTTTGGGCGCGGGCGGAGCGATGATGGTGATTTTAACGGGCGAGGGCAGCTGCGCCGGCGGCGGCTGATGCGCCGCCAGCCGCAGGGTCAACCCTAATGCGGCCACCTCCAGCAATAGCCCCAGGCCGATGGCGGCGGCGAAACGCCGTCCGTCCGGCGCCTGATTGAGCCACATATCCGGCATATTCATCATGTAAAAATCCACAACCCTCAAGGAACGGGCGGCTTGTAACGCATCGGGGCCCGGCTGACGCCGGGCCCCGCGCTGGTTTCACGGAACTGTCATGAAACTTAGAAGTTGATTGGCACCGAAATGGTCGCGAAGGCCGACACGCCGGGCAGTACCCAGTACAGGGTCTGGCCGAGATTATTCGTGCCGTTATCCGAAATGACCTGACGCTGGTTGGTGATGTTGTCCAGGTTGAGCTTGACGTTCACCTGAGTCAGGTTCGGCGTGAGATGGTTGAACGTATAGCCGGCGGCCACGTTCACCACATTATACGGATCATACCAGCCGCCGGGCGACTTGCCCGCCGCCGGGCTGTTGGCATAGGCCCCGGTGCCGTTGGTGCCGGTATAGGAGCCGCCGGTCCACTGGTCGATGATCGAACCATATATGCCGTTCTTGTCGTAGATCACGCCGACATTCGAGGTGAATTGCGGCGCGTTGCTGACATAAACGCCCCTCACGTACTGATTGGCGGGGCCATTCTGCAGGCTCGTGTAATAGGCCTGGTTGTAGCCCGCATTCGTAAACAGGCTGAACCCGTTATCGAAGGTGTACGTCGCTTCGCCCTCGATGCCGCGGTAGAAGGCGCCGCCGGAATTGTAGAACACCTTCACGCCACCGACCTTATGGCTCTGCACGAAATTCTGGAAATGAATGTCGTAGACATCGCCGCCGAGGGCCAGGTGTTCGTCCTGATAGGCAAAGCCGGCCTGGAAGTTCAGCGTGCTTTGCGGCTTCAGGCTCTGCACCGTGACCGCCGTGGTATAGTAGTCCTTCAGGTTCGGCGCGAGAAAGCCTTCCGCCGCCTGGCCATAGACCGAGAGGTTCGGGTTGATGCTGTACCTGATCTCGAAAGAAGGCAGCATCTTGTCGTAATTATGCGAATAGCCTTGCGGCAGCTCCGTACCCTGGTTGACCGTGGCGTTCAGCGCGCGCCGGAAGAACGCGTATTTCAAACCAGCGGTCACCGTCAGCCCATCGATCGGCTTCCAGTCGAACTGGCCATAGGGCTGGAATGTGTAGAGCTGATTATGCTGCAGGCGGTCGATCAGCGCACCGCCATTCTGGTTGAGGGGATCATAATTGGGCGCGTTACCATTGGTCAGCGAAACCTCGCCAACATAACGGGTATTGACCTGATGGTCGAACCACAGGCCCGCCTTGAAATCACCCCAGGCGAGATCCTTTTCCATACGCTGGATGGTGCCGACCGAGCGATAATCCATCATGAAGGTCTGGCCCGGCACACCGGCCACAGCCGTTCCGCCAGGGGTCAGCACCACCTCATTCGGCGTGGAGCCGGAAGGCAGGGTCGAAGTGCCGGGCCCGGTGTTATACTGGCCCGGCACGCCCTGGTCGTTCACGTCATCGCCGTTCAGGTCGTGGTGGTAATAGGCGTAGGTGTATATCTTGCCATCATACAGCCAGCCATTGCCGAAATTCGACTGCAGGTCGATGTATTCCATATCCGTTACGATATGGTCGTTGTTATACTTGTTGTAGTTCTGCTGATTCGGGTCGGTCGTATAGGCGAAATTTTTGCCGTAATAGGCCATCTCGTCGGAAGTCGCGCCGATCGCGGGATTCTGATAGACATTGCCATACTCGGCCATCAGCGTCACCGTGGTGCCGCTGTTCACCGGGATGACGACCTTGCCGAAGAAATTCTTGCGCTCCTGGTTGGCATTCTGCAGCGCGCCGTTGCTCTGGATGTGTTCGGCGTTGAACACGGCCGAGACGCCATTGGCGCTCTGTATCGCGCCGGTATCCAGCCGCATTCCCACATCGCTGGTGTTGTAGCTGCCATAGGTGGCGTAGGGGGTCAGCGTTCTGGTTGCGGCGGGGTTGATCGTGCGCAGCGAAATCGTGCCGCCGAACGTGGCATCACCCACGGTTTCGGCCGTGCCGGGGCCGCGGTCGACAATGGTCTGGCCAAGTTCGCTATCGGTGAAAAATGAGGTCGAGTGATGCGTGAAATCGTTGGAGTCACCAAAGGGAATGCCATCGAAGGTGACGTTGTACTGGCCATCCTGGAAACCGCGGATGACCGGACCATTGGCTTCCTGCAACCCAGGGCCATTCGGAGAAATGGTGGAGACCGACGGGGTGAGCCTGGCGATATCCGCAAAGCTCTGCGTGCCGATGAGCATGTTGTCGGTGGTATGCTTGGTCACCACCGAGGTCGGCTGCGTCGAATTCAGCGGCGTCAGCGAAGGCGCCTCGTAAGGTGCCGTGCCGGGCGTGTTGATCAGGTCGGCGGTGCCGGCGGCGCCGGTGGAAAGCACCGCGCCGAGATCGAGATTGACCGGCGCATTGGCATTCTGCGCCAAGGCGGGCGCAGCGGCCAGGCTCAAGGCGAGGGCCAGCGGCGAGCAGGCCCGCGCCAGCGAACGGCGCATCATGATGGTGGAACGCATTTTTTTAAATTCCCCTGTTGTATGGCGCGCGCGGAATTAAGTTTTCCGCACCGCAATGCAAATAGCGCTTACCCTAGCCCACCGGGTTTTTGGTTACAGTTCCGCGAAACTTCCGCGTCGTTTCGGTGAAATCTGCCGCGTGATTTCAATCCGGCGTGTTTACGGTCCGCACGTAAAAAAACCCGCCATTTCTGGCGGGTTTTGCGCGACATCGGCCATGAAGGGGCCGGCCTACGAGCCGCCGGCAACCGGCTGGGCGGCGATGCCGATATCCGAAATCGAGGCCTTCCGCGCATCGTCGATCACGTTCATGAATTTCTGGAACGGTGTCGATTTATCCGTGGCGATGGTCAACTCCGTCTTGGCCGGATCACCATCGGCCTCGAACATGGCGATCAGCTGGGCATCGCTCACCGTCTGGCCTTTCACCTGGATCGTGCCATCCGGCAGCACGTTCACGGTGAGTTTGGGATGCGGCAGCTGGTCGGTCTGCGAGCTGACCGGCAGCTGGAGCGAGACCCCGGCATCGGGGATCATCTGCAGCGTGACGATGATGAAGAACACCAGCAGGAACAGCATCACGTCGATCATCGGGATGATCTCGATGCGCGCCTTGCGGGTCTCGAAATAACGCATTTTCATCAGCTTTACGCTTCCACCAGCGCGGCTCTCGCCTGTTGTGCGGCAGCAGATACGCGGGCGGGCACCATGGGCAACCCGTCGGTCCGGTTCACGATCATCATCTTCATCGAGTCGAGCTGATGGATGACCAGGCGCACCTGGTTGGTGAGCGCGTTATAACCGGTGAGCCCGAGCATGGCGATGAAGATGCCGAAGGCGGTGGCTACCAGCGCATCCGCGACACCGCCAGTCACCTCAGCCGGGGCATGGCCCGGCTGCGCCAGCACGTTGAAGGCATGGAACATGCCGATGATGGTGCCGAACAGGCCGAGCAGCGGCGCCAGCGTGACAACCGTATCCAGCACCCACAGGCGGCGGTCGAGCGCCGGGGCGATCAGCATCACGGTTTCATCCAGCCGGTTCGCCATGGCCTCGGGCCCGGTGGCCGCGAGATGGCGCATGGCGGTATCCAACAGCTCCGCCTCGGGCAGGCGCCCGGCGGCATCGCACAGCGCCAGTAGGTCCCCCTGGCTCAGAGCCGGGCGTTCCGCCGTGGTGCGGATGATGCTCTGGCCTTGCATGATGGTGCTCCGCAACGACCACGAGCGGTCGATGATGACAGCCAGCGCCACCAGCAGCAGCGCCGCCAGCACGTAGAGCACGCCATCAGAATAATTTGCCAGATAGATGATATAATTAATGCTCAACGTCTTGCCCCTGTGCTTACCGGCAGGGCGATACAGCAAGTTCACGCGCGGGTGTGTGATAGATTTATGTCAGTTTTCGCGGGTGGTGGCGCGGTTTACCCGCCGCCGGCGTGGTGCTTGGCCGCAGCGCGGCACGGTTGACCCGCCAGAACGCGGTGCTAGGTTTTACCGGCGCGGCCAGATACAGCGAAGACCTTGAAAAGGCACCCATAAAACCGCCGCCGGGGAGACGCCATGCTGAAACCACATCATCTCATGCTTGCCTACCTCCTGGCCGGCGCCGCCCTGGCCCGCCCGGCGGCGGCGCAGAACGGACCGGCACAGGATTGGCCGGGGCATAATGCCGGCCCCGGGGCGGCGAACTACACAGCGGCGGCGCAGATCACCCCGGCCACGGTCAACCGCCTTGGCCTCGCCTGGTCGCTCGGCCTGCCGGGCGAAGCCTCGCTCGAAGCCACGCCGGTGGAAGCCGGCGGCATCATCTACTTCACCGGCAGCTACGGCGCCGTTTACGCGGTGGATGTCCGCAGCGGCAAAGAGCTGTGGAAATACGATCCCCAGACCTGGAAATACGCGCCGGCCAAGCTGCGCCTGAATTTCGCGGCAAATCGCGGCCCGGCCTATGCGCACGGCCGCATCTTCAGCGCCGCCCTGGATGGCCGGCTGTTCGCTCTGGATGCGCTGACCGGCCGGTTGCTGTGGCGCGTGCAGACGGTGCCGCTGGCCTCACGGTATTTCATCACCGGCGCGCCCGTCACCTTTCGCGGCAAGGTCATCATCGGCAGCGGCGGCGCGGATCTGGACACGCGGGGCTATGTGACCGCCTATGACCAGGCCACCGGGAGGCAGGTCTGGCGCTTCTATACCGTACCCGGCTCGCCCGCGCAGAATGCCGGAGACCCCGCCATGGAGCGCGCCGCCGCAACCTGGCATGGCCCGTTCTGGAAGCTGGGCGGCGGCGGCGGCGTGTGGGACAGCATGACCTTCGATCCCGGGCTCAACCGCATCTATCTCGGCACCGCCAATGCCGGGCCGCAGGACAGCACGGTGCGCAGCCCCGGCGGCGGCGATAATCTCTACACCGCCTCCATCGTCGCGCTCGATGCCGATACCGGCAAATATATCTGGCATTATCAGCTCGTGCCGGATGATGCCTGGGATTATGACTGCACCCAGCAGATGACTCTGGCCGACCTCAGAATCGGCGGCAAGATGCACAAGGTGCTGATGCAGGCGCCCAAGGATGGCTTCTTCTATGTCATCGACCGTGAGACCGGGCATCTGCTCTCGGCCGGCAAAATCGCCAAGGTGAGCTGGGCCAGCCATATCGACCTTGCAACCGGCCGGCCGGTGGAGCTGCCCGGCCAACGCTATGCCACCGGCCCCACCACCCTGTGGCCGAGCGCCAGCGGCGCGCATAGCTGGCAGGCCATGTCGTTCAACCCGGCGACCGGGCTGGTCTACATTCCCACCATGCATGAGGGCGAGGAGCTCACGCGCGGCCCGGCCGGCCCCGGCATGGTCACGATTTCCGGTATTTCGATCGGCACTATCCCGCCGCCGTCCGGCGCGCCGCGGGCGACGCTGCTGGCCTGGAACCCGGTGACGCAGAGCGCCGCCTGGGCGCATGACCAGGCGACGATGTGGAATGGCGGCACGCTGGCAACCGGCGGCAATCTCGTATTCCAGGGCACGGCGGATGGCTATGTCTCGGCCTATGACGCCACATCCGGCCAGCGGCTTTGGCATTTCTACGCGGGGGAAGGCATCATCGCGGCGCCGATTTCCTACACCGTGGGCGGCAGGCAATATGTTTCCGTGCTGGCCGGGTACGGCGGCGCCGCCGCCATCGATAGCAACGACATGGCGGCGGGCTGGTCGTTCGCGGCACCGCGCCGGCTGCTGACCTTCACGCTGGACGGCAAGGCCGTGCTGCCCCCGGGCCCGGCGCGTTTCGCCAGCCCCGCGCTGCTTGACAACCCCACGCTGAAGCTCGACCCCGCCCGGGTCGCGGCCGGCCATGCGCTGTTTCTCGCCTGCGCGCTGTGCCACGGCAAAAACGCGATCGGCGCGGGCGGCCCGGCGCCGGATCTGCGCGCCTCGGCCATCGCGCTGCATCCGGACAGCCTGTGGACCGTGCTGCATACCGGCGCGCTCCTGCCCCAGGGCATGCCCGAATTCGCCGAGCTCACGCATGACCAGGTGATGGATATCTACGCCTATATCCGCGCCCAGGCCCGGCGCGGCCTCGCCAAACCATAAAGGCCGGAAAATGGATTTCACGGGCCAGCATATCGTCATCACCGGCGCCTCATCGGGCATCGGCCGCGCCACCGCGCGGCGCATCGCCAGGCATCACGGCAAAGTCACGCTGATTGCCCGGAACGAGGCCATGCTGGCCGGGGCGGTGGCCGATATCGGTGGCAATACGTGCTACATCGCCGCCGATATCGGGCGGCAGGCGGAGGTTTTGCGGGCGCTGGACCTTGCCGTGGCGCGGCACGGCCCGCTTGACGGGCTGTTCCTGAACGCGGCGGCACCGGGATTTTTCGGCGCCACCGCCGATTATTCCGATGCCGCCTTCGAGGAGGTCATGCGCGTCAACGTACATTCGCCCTTCTGGTCGATCCGCCATGTCCTGCCCACCATGATGGCGCGCGGCATGGGCGCCATTCTGGTCTCCGGCAGCCTCGCCTCGGAACGCGGCATGGCGGGCAATACCGGCTATCTCGTGAGCAAGCACGCCGTGCTCGGCCTCGCCCGCGCCATCGCCATGGAGGCGGCGCCCAGCGGCGTGCGCTGCAACTGCATCGAATTCGGCTTCATCGACACGCCGATGCTGGCCGGCGTGCCCGCAGCCGCCCGCGCCAACATGGCCGCCATGACGCCGCAGCGCCGCATCGGCACGCCGGAGGAGGCCGCCAGCGTCGCCGCTTTTCTGCTCTCGGACGATGCCAGCCATGTCACCGCCCAGGCCTGGGCGGTGGATGGCGGACTGCTCGGCACGCTGGCGATGTGAGTCTCTGCAGAGGTGACGGTTAAAGTGCGATGACGTAAGATCGACCCGTCTTCGGGTTAATCTTACGTCATCGCACTCTACAAATAGAATTAGAGCGGGATTCACTTGAGTCGATCAAATGTCATCCCGCTCTGGCGCCGGCACGGCGTAAGGCAGAGATTGTCCGGCCCGCGCCGCGCGCCTTTCAGGCGGAGATCCGGACCCCCTCATAGCCCTGGAGCATGGCCGGATCGGGCAGCTCCATCTGCAGGTAGATGTCGAGATGCGTGATTTTGCCGGCGTCGTTGAAGACGTATACCGAGACCGAGTTCACCACGCTCTTATACCCGCCCACGGCGCTGCGCTCCTCCAGCTCCAGCAGCACCAGCCCCGGCGCCTCGGTAACGCGCTTGAACGAGCCCTCCCATTCGGAATGCATCGCCCATTGCGTGAGGAAGGCGATGTAATCGGGCCAGCGCATGACCTCCTTGAAATTGCCGACGCGCTCGAACACGTCCGTCGCCACGAATGCCGCGAGCGGTGCCCAGCTCGCCTCGGAAAATCCGGGCTGCTTGGCGGCATCCACCAGCTGCTTCATGACGGCGCTGTACTCAAGCACCCGGCGCGACAGGCCGGTATGGTCGGCGATGGCGTCGCTGATGTCTCTCATGGGTATCGATTTCCTTTTATAACGGGTCCGGAATGCGGGGTCAGACGGGGGCGCCATCCGCGAGGTAGCGGTCCAGCACGCCATGGAAGCGCGCGATGCTGACCTCCTCACGGGCCAGGGTGATGGTCTTGAGGGCCTGGTTGCGCAGGCCTTTCTGCTGGCGCTCCATCTGGTCGTAATCCTGCTGCAAAGCGAGAAAATACGGATAGCTGCCCGGCTCCCGCACCTCTACCAGTTCGGCCCGGTATTGCGCCCGCACGGGCTGCGGCAGCCACATATAGGCGGTAACGTGCCAGATGCAGCGATTGGGATCGCCATCGGGATGCGGGGTGGACATGATGACCGTGGCCTCGCCAGCGCGAATGGTCATGAAAACATTAGGGAAGAGAAACCAGCCCTGATTATCGCTCACCTGGTCATCGGTAAGCCCGCTGACATCGAGCCCCTTGGCGCTCAGCGTGTCGCGCGTCGCCTGCTGCAGCAATATGCGTACGCTTACCCCTTCCGGGAAGGCGAGCCTGCCATCGGCGTCGCGACGGGCGGCGATGAGCGCCTCGAAGCGCGGCAGCACTTCCGCCACGGTGGGGAAGGTGCCGGGCAGCGAACGTATGCCCTCGACCTGCTCCTCCAGCCCGGCACCTTGCGCGTTCTTAACCTCGAAAGGCGAGTAGGCCATGCCGTGATCACCGTAGAAGCCATGCCAGGCCTTACCGGCCTCGGGGTCGATGACGGCGAGCAGCTCGGGATGCACACCGATGATATGGTAGCCTTCGGCGAAGGCATCCATCACGACCTTCCAGTTGCAGTTCAGCGCTTCCCGCACATCCATGCCGACCGGGGTCATCTCATCGAGCTTGTAGGGGGCAAGTCCTTCGAGCACCTGGGGGCCGAGAAATTCCGCCAGCGGCTTGGCGTTCTCGTCCGGGTTGAGAAAGATGAAGCCGAGCGCGGTATCGACCGGCACTTCGATGAGCCCATGTTCGGATTTGTCGATCGGCCCGACCATGTCCGGCCGGCCGACGCCGATCAACTTACCGTCGAGCCCATAGGACCACAGATGATACTGGCACAGGAAGCGCGCGTTGTTGCCCTTGCCCACGCAGAGCGCATTACCGCGATGGCGGCAGGCATTCACGAAGCCGCGCACCACACCATCCTTGCCGCGGACGATGATGTAGGACTGGTCGAATATTTTATAGGTTTTGTAGTCACCGGCATTGGGCAGCTCATCAGCGCGGCCGACGACCTGCCAGGTCTTCATCCAGATTTTTTCACGCTCACGCGCCTGGATCTCGGGTGAGATGTAGCGGTCCGTCGAGAGACGCATGTTGAGCTTGCTGAAGTCGAGCGCCGATAAATGCCTGGCCGTCTTGATCCACTCGCCTGAAATGACGCTGTCCATGGTGCTGTTCCTTCTCGTCCCTCGGATTGGCCGCTCTGCCGGCGGCTGCGGTGTGGGCGGGGCTGACGGGAAGCTTAGCGCCTCAGAGGAGGCGAATCAATAATAAATGTACGCTTTCATTCTCTTTCATTCAGCGCTTCCCAAATCCGGGGCGCGTGGCTATTGGATTCAGATGCTTATTCGCATTCACGCGGCGGCCCAGATGATTCCCCGGGTGATTCGCGCGGCCCGGCACCCGGCCGGGAGGCCGGGTGCGCCATGAAGGCGGCGACAATACTGTTCTCGGGCAAGGCAGAAAAGCCGCAACGCACGGCCGGACGTGGCCCGGGCCGGCCGACGCGCGAGCAGATCATCCAGCGCAACCAGGAGCTGCTCGACCGGTCGCTCGATCTGTTCCTGCAAAGCGGCTTCGAGGCAACGACGATCGATGCGATCTCCAGTGCGATCGGCATGTCGCGGCGGACCATCTATTCGCGTTACGGCGACAAAACCACGCTGTTCAAGGCGGCGCTGCAGCAGGCCATCGATGAATGGATCGTGCCCGTGGCGCAGTTGCAGGCGGCCGAAACCGGCGATCTGCAGGAGACCCTGCTCAGGATTGCCCGCCTATGGGTGGCGAAGCTGCGGGCGCCCGCGGGGATGCGGCTGCTGCGTATCGCCAATACCGAGATCTTCCGCATGCCGGAAATCGCCGCCTATCTGTGGGAGCGCATGGCCGAGCCCACCTCGGGCTATCTGGCGGAGCTATTCCGCCGCCGGCTGCGCCCCGGTGCCGCCGAGGTGCCCGATGCGACGGATGCCGCCGGGGCCTTCCTGCTCATGGTCGTGCTGGGGGCGGTGCAATCCACCGCCTGGGAATCGGTCTCGCATGAGGCTTTCGACCGCCAGATCGAGTATCGCACGCGGCTGTTCCTGGCCGGCGCGCGCGATACGGCACTGGCGGCGGAGCCCTGAATTCGGCTAGAGCCGAGCAGGCCGCAAGGCCGCGGCGGCCCAGCTGAGGACGATGCCGTTGATTGCGGCGACAAAGGCGAAGGGGCTGTCGATTGCCGGGTAATGGCTGGTTCCCGGGATCACGAAAACCGGGACAAGGCCGGCATTGAGCGCGGTCATCCGCGCCACGGCGGTATCATCGGCGAGATGGGTATGCTCGGCGTAAATCACGGCGGCATGGCAGTGCAGGTCTTTCAGCACGTCCTTCAGCTCCAGGCCGAGCGTGATCGTGGCGGCTTGCGCCGTGTCGTATTTCGCGGCCCAGCCGCCCGCCACCGCGTGGAAGGAATGTCGCGCGATGTAATCAACGATGTATCCGTTGGAAATGGGGATGAGCGGGGCCGGCATCAGGCGGAAGCGGCTGACGGCTTCCTCCCGCGTGGCATACACCCTGGCTGGGCGGGGAGCTGGACGCGGGGCCGAGCCCGGCGCGTTGAG
>JAKBAV010000042.1 GCA_021826225.1 Pseudomonadota bacterium
CTTACGCGAAGGGCTCTTCGCCTTCGAGCTTGGTGCGGATCATCATGCGGCCGCAGGCCGGGTCATAGGTTTCGGCGCGGTGCATGGTGCCGGTATTGTCCCAGATGATCATATCACCCACCGACCATTCATGGCTGTAGGTAAACTGTTCGCTGGTCGCCCATTCGCGCAGGCCGTGGATAAGCTCGGCGCTCTTGGTGTGGTCGACGCCGACGACATGATGCGAGGTGCAGCCCAGCACCAGCGATTTGCGGCCGGATTTATGCTTCCAGACCAGCGGCAATTCCAGCTCGCCAACGCGCTGGAAACCCTGCAGCTTGGCCAGGCTGGGCTCCGGCTCGTAATAGAACAGCGAGGCCCAGGGCGCATGCAGCACGCGCAGATTTTCGATCTCGGCTTTTTTCTCGGCCGGTAGTGCCTCATAGGCGGCGTAGGTGTTGCACACCCCGGTATTGCCGCCCCAGCTCGCGGGCACCTTGCAGGAGAGCAGCGAGGCGAGAATCGGCACGTCGTTGCGGGTGCCGTCGATATGCCAGTACAGCGAACCCTTCAGATATTCGGCGCTGCTAGGGTTTTCCTTCACATCGAGCGTGATCTTGGTCACATCATCGGTGTTGCCGTAGCCTTCCGGCGCGAAGGTTCCGAGGGTCTTCGTGAAAGCGATCTGCTCCGGACCCGTGAAATTGATTTTTGGGAACACGAGCACGCCGCGCTGCTCCAGCAGCTCGCGGATCTCGGCGGCATAACCCCCGTGCAGCAGCTCTTCCTTGCTGTTGAGGATGCGCGTGCCGATGAGCGGCTTGATCGGCTCATGGCGCAGGGCGGCGAGAGAGGTCTTGGTGGCGGCAGACATTCGGACAGCTCCTTCTATTGGTCCGAGAGACTTAAATGTCCCGGAAACGCGATTTGTGTTATCCTGTGTGGCAAGGATGCCAGAAAATCAAGCTCTACCCGCCCGGGTGTACGGACAAAACGGTTGATCGCTGATTAACAATATGGGCGTGCCGCGCGGCATTTTTCAAGCGGGCATATCCCGGCCGCGTAAGGGCCGCGTTCCTGCATTGCCGATATGAAAGCCGCTTTCCGCAAAATCCGCTTGTGTGGCGCGAAATCAGGTTTATTATGTTACTCACTGAATTTATGTATTACCAGGTAACACAGAATAGGCAAGCCCCAGCCATTGGGGTATCAAAGCAGGAGTAGACGACGTGGACACAGTCACCAAAACCAGCCCCCTCACCGTCAAGCCGCTACGGGAAGACCTGCCCTTCGGCGCCCGCATTGCCGGGTTGACACCCGAAAACATCATGGACCCGGCGGTCCGCCAGCAGCTCAACGACGTGTTCATCGAACGCGGCATGATCGCCTTCGAAAATGTCGAGCAGACCGCCAAGATGCAGGTGATGATCTCGGAAGTGTTCGGCCCGCTCAAGGACCATCCGGTGAAGATGGTTGAGCGCCTCGACAATGATACCCTGCCCGGCGTCATCACCATCCGCACCGACCCGAATGCCGGCATGGTGGAAATCGACGGCAAGAAGCTGCTCACCTGGCAGCCCTGGCATTTCGACCATAGCTACAATAACGAGCTGAACCGCGCCGGCGTGCTGCGGGCCGAGATCATCGCCCCGGAAGGCGGGCTGACAGGCTTCTGCGACGGTATCCAGCTCTATAACGACCTGCCTGAAGACATTAAGAAGAAAGCTGAGGGGGTTGAGGTGGTCTATTCGCTGGATTTGGATTATTCGCGCCAGCCCTATGGCTTGCCGAAGAATTTCAAGGAAATCAGCGGCAAGGGTGCGGCGCTGGCGGAAGCCGCCAAGGCGATTCCGCGCTCGGTTCACCCCGCCGTGTGGACGCGCGAGACCGGCGAGAAGGTGGCGCATATCTCCCCCTACGGCCAGCGCGAGATTGTCGGCAAAAGCCATGAGGAAGGTGCCAAACTCTTCGCCGAATTGTGGGATGCGGTGGAAGCCACCATCACCCCGTATTTCCACCAATGGGAGCCGGGCGATATGGTGATCTGGGACAATTGGCGCATGCTGCATATGGCAACGGGCTGCGATCCGAAATACGACCGTATCATGCACCGCACCACCATCAAGGGCGATTACGGCCTGGGCCGCTGGGAAACCGAGCCTAAAGCACCGGCCGCCGCCGCGGATGCGATGGCGTAGACTTTCGTATTTAACCGAGAAAGGCGAGCGGGGAGACCTGCTCGCCTTTTTAGATGTTGGTACGTACGTTATTGAATGTTTGGCATGACGAAGATGCTGTCATGGACGGAAGATGGCGGGGGGTTAGGAGGGTGCTTTAAGCCGCTCACGAAATCCCTTGCGTAATTTTGCGATTTTCGGCGCGATCACCGCCTGGCAGTAGCCGGACCAGGGGTTGTTCACGAAATAATCCTCGTGCTCGGCTTCGGCCGGGTAGAAGATTGTCAGCGGTGCGATTTCGGTGACGATCCTGCCCCAGTGGGGAGTGAATTTTTCCACCGCCGCTTCGGCCGCCGCCTGCTGCGCGGGCGAGGTGTAGAATATCGCGGAGCGGTATTGCGTGCCCACATCGCCGCCCTGACGGTTCAGCGTCGTGGGGTCGTGGATGGTGAAGAACACGTCCAGCAGGTCGGGGAAGGTTATCACCGCCGGGTCGTATTCCACCCGCACCACCTCGGCATGGCCGGTCGTGCCGGCGCATACCTGCTTGTAGGTCGGGTTAGTGGTGCCGCCGCCGGCATAGCCGGACTTCACCGAGGCTACCCCCGCCAACTCGTCATAGGCGGCTTCGAGGCACCAGAAGCACCCACCGGCCAGTACCGCGATTTCAGACATGCACGCCCCCCATTTCACATATCATGGCCCAATGTTCGGCGCCGACCGGACCCACCGAAAGGCGCGATTGGCGCAGCAGCGCCAGATCGTGGAATCTGGTGTCGGATTTTAGGACAGCAAGTGTTACGGCTTGTTTAAGAGGTTTAACGGCCTGCATATCAACGGCCAGCCAGCCGCCGCTCTCCGCCGTGGGGTCCGGGTAGGCCTCCTTCACCACCTTCACGATACCGACAATCTCCTTGCCGATATTCGAGTGGTAAAAAAAAGCGTAATCGCCCTTTTTCATGGCTTTCAGGTTGAGCTTGGCGGTGTGGTTACGCACCCCGGTCCAGGGTTCCACCTTGTTGGCGACCTGCTGGTCCCAGGAGAAGGCATCGGGTTCGGATTTGATGAGCCAGTAGTTTGTCATGTGCCGAAGTGTAACCTATTTAATGATGCCTTCAAATTCCCCGCCGCATGCCCTATGAGCGGGGCATGAATGAGGAAGTCCTGCCAGTCATGCGCTCAAAATCCGGCGGCTGGCTACATTATCTGGCCAATCCGGCCCGCTTCATGCGTGTCGCGGTGCCGGCCCTGCCGTGGCTCACGGTGGTTTCCGTATTGCTTTGCGCGGTGGGAATCGTCTGGGGCTACCAGTTCGCCCCGGCTGACTGGGAGCAGGGCGATGCCGCGCGCATCATGTATGTGCATGTGCCGGCGGCCTGGGTCGCCATGGCGGGGTATGCCGCACTTGCCGTTTGCTCGCTGTTTTCCATCGTGTGGCGGCACCCGCTGGCGGATATCGCGGCGGAGGAGATCGGCCCGGTCGGCGCCGGGTTCACCGCGGTGTGCCTGGTCTCGGGCTCGCTCTGGGGCAAGCCGATGTGGGGTGCCTACTGGGTGTGGGATGCGCGGCTCACCTCGGTGCTGATCCTGTTTTTTCTCTATCTCGGCCATGTCGCCCTTATCCGCGCGTTTGACAACAAGGCCCATGCCTACCGCGCGGCGGCGATTCTGGCGCTGGCCGGGGCGGTGAACCTGCCGATCATCGTGTTTTCCGTGCAATGGTGGAACACGCTGCATCAGGGCAACACGATCTCGCTGTCCGGCGGCTCGAAAATCTACGTCACCATGCTGTACCCGCTGCTGATTTCAACGCTGGGATTTTACCTCGCCTTCATCACCATGGTGGTGGCACGGGTCGCCGCTGCCATTAACGAACGCAAGCTCGCCGCGGCGCTGCTCGCGGCGGCTTTGCATGCGGCGGAAGAGGAGCGGACATGAACCCCTGGCCTTTCATCAATGGCTCCTACGGCATTACGCTGCTGTTTCTGCTCGGCGCCGGCTGGCTGACGCTCGCGCGCTACCGCCGCGCCCGCCGCCGCCTCGCCCAGGCGATGCAACGCTGATGCGCACGCCCAAAAAACGCAGGCTCTATCTGGTGCTGCTTGGTTCGCTCTGTTTTGGCGCGGCCGTGGCGCTCACCCTCGCGGCGTTTTCCTCCACGCTCACCTATTTTCTTTCGCCGCGCCAGGTGGAGGCGCAAAGCCCGCCCGTGGGGCAGAGTTTCCGGCTGGGCGGTATCGTCGAGGCCGGGAGTGTGCACACCACGGTGGCTGGCGAAACCCCGACCACGCATTTCGATATAACCGATGGCCGTGCCGCCGTGCCGGTGAGCTTCACGGGCGTGCTGCCGGATTTGTTCCGCGAGGGCCAGGGGGTCGTCGCGATCGGCGCCATGGCACCAGACCGGACATTCGCCGCCGACGAGGTTCTGGCCAAACATGGAGCTGCGTACATGCCGAAGGATGTCGAGGAAGAGTTGCGGAAATCCGGGAAATGGAACCCTAAATACGGCCCGCCGCCATCCGCCGCATCGTGGAATGATCTGCCCGTTAAGGCTGGATCATGATCCCCGAACTTGGCCATTTCGCTCTGGCCTGCGCCGTGGCCTTGGCCTTCGCGCAAGGCGTGATCGGCATTTTCGGCCCTGGGCTGCGTGATCCCCGGGCGCTCATCGCCGCCCCGATTCTGGCCTGCAGCCAGTTCGCCGCCATTGCCGCTGCTTTTCTGGCGCTGGTCTGGGCCGGTGTGGTTTCGGATTTCACGGTGGAGAACATTGCCGATTTCTCCTCCTCGGCCGTGCCGCTGATGTACCGCATTTCGGGCGTGTGGGGGAATCATGATGGTTCCATCCTGCTCTGGTGCCTTATTCTGTCGCTTTGCGGCCTGGCCGTGGCGCTGTTCGGCGGCGAGCTGCCGGCCAGCCTGCGCGCGCGCGTCCTCGGCGTGCTCGGCCTGGTCTCGGGCGGGTTCCTGCTGTTCACCCTCACCGTATCGGACCCTTTCACCCGCCTCTGGCCGCCGCCGCTCGATGGCGCCGGGGTGAATCCGATTTTGCAGGACCCCGGCTTGGCCTTCCATCCGCCGATGCTCTACACCGGCTATGTCGGCTTCTCGGTCGCCTTCGCCTTTGCCATCGCCGCTCTCATCGAAGGCCGGGTGGATGCCGCTTTCGGGCGCTGGGTGCGGCCCTGGGCGCTGCTGTCCTGGTGTTTCCTCACCGCCGGCATCGCGCTCGGGAGCTGGTGGAGCTATTATACGCTCGGCTGGGGCGGTTACTGGTTCTGGGACCCGGTGGAGAATGCCGCCTTGCTGCCCTGGCTCACCGGCACGGCCCTGCTGCATTGCGCCATAGTGGTGGAAAAGCGCGAATCGCTGAAGGCCTGGACGGTGCTGCTCGCCATCGCCACATTTTCGCTCAGCCTTACCGGCACGTTTCTGGTGCGGTCCGGCATTCTCAACTCGGTGCATAGTTTTGCCGCCGCGCCGGATCAGGGCCTGTTCATTCTGGCGCTGCTCGGCCTGACCATTGGCGGCTCACTGCTGTTATTCGCCATAAGGGCCCCGGTGCTGGCGGCGGCCGGGATATATGCGCCGCTCTCGCGTGAGAGCGCGCTGGTGCTGAACAACGTCTTCCTGTGTGCCATCGCCGCCGTGGTGTTCACCGGCACGCTCTACCCGCCTTTCGCCAACCTGTTCTTTGGCATCCAGCTTTCCGTCGGCGCGCCGTTTTTTAACCAGACCGTTCTGCCCCTCGCAGCACCTATCATCCTCGCCATGGGGTTCGGCCCGCTCCTGGCCTGGAAGCGCGCGGATTTTGCCCCGGTGCTGCGGCGCCTGGCCATGGCCGGGGCTGTCGCGGCGGTCGTGTTTCTGGCGGTGGCGGCCAACCGGCATATCATTGCCGCGCTCGGCCTCGCGGGTGGTGCCTGGGTGCTGATGGCGGCGTTCACCGATATCGCCACCCGGATAAAACTGTTCCGCGTGCCGCTTGGGGCATCTCTGGCGCGGGCGGCCGCCCTGCCGCGCGCCGCCATAGGTGCCGCTCTGGGGCATATCGGCTTTGGCGTGACCGTGCTCGGTATTGCCGGCATGACGCTCGCGGTGCAGAGCGTGGTGGTGCTGCACCCCGGCCAGTCAGCGCGGCTCGGCGGCTATAGCTGGACGCTCACCGATATCCATGACGCCCCTGGCCCCAATTTCACGCAGCGCGTGGCGGATGTTACCGTTGCGGATGATCGCGGCGTATTCCTGACGTTGCATCCCTCGCGGCGGTTTTTCGCGGCGCAGAAAACCATCACCAACGATGCCGCCATCCATACCAACGGCTTCCAGGACCTTTACGCCGTATTCGCCGCCGAGCCCACGCCCGGGAGCGCGGAACTGCGCCTGAATGACCACCCGATGGCGCCGGAAATCTGGTTCGGTGGGCTCATCATGGCGCTTGGCGGCTTGTGCTCGCTTTCAGACAGGCGATTGCGGGTTGGCGTGCCGGCGCGACGGCGCAAGGCTGAAGCCGGAGCGGTGGCGTAATGAGCCCGTTACGGCGGCGCCTGATGTTCGGCGTGCCCCTGGCCCTGGCCGTGGCCGGCGGCGAGGGGTTCTACATCCTGCTCCGCCGCATGCAGGCGCAGGATTACGACCCGCATGCCCTGCCCTCGCCGCTGATCGGCAAACGCCCCCCGGCCTTCGCGCTGCCCGGCGCCGCCGGCATGCAGGGCTTCTCGAATGCTGACATCGCGGCACCGCCCAAGCCGATGCTGGTCAACTGGTTTGCCTCCTGGTGCGTGCCTTGTGCCGAGGAAGCCGCCATGCTCGGCAAACTCGCCGCAAGGGGGCTGACCATATGGGGCATCGCCTATGAGGATGACGCAGCTGATCTGGCGCGGTTTCTGGCCAGCAACGGCAACCCGTACAAGCGCATTGCCGCGGACCAGCAAGGCACCACCGCCATCAACTGGGGCGTGTATGGCGTGCCGGAAACCTATTTCATTGACCGTAACGGTATCGTGCGCTGGCGCTATGCCGGGGCGCTGACCGATGATGTCGTGGCCTCGACGCTGAACCCGCTGCTGGAAAAATACGCGTGAGACGGGTTGTTTTCGCGCTTTTGCTCCTGCCGGCAATTGCCGGGGCCCAGGCGCTGGTGACACGCGATGGCGTGACGCTGACGCCTGCACAGGAAAGCCGCGCCGAGGCGGTCGGCGACCAGTTGCGCTGCCTTGTCTGCCAGAATGAGAGCATCGAGGATTCCGACGCGAAACTCGCGGGGCAGTTGCGCGGCATCATCCGCACGCAGGTGGCGCAGGGCGTGCCGGACCGGGATATCATGAAGTTCATGGTGCAGCGCTATGGTATTTTCGTTCTGCTGAAGCCGCCGGTCTCGCCTCTCACCTATCTGCTCTACGCCATGCCGGCTCTGGCATTGCTGCTGGGACTCGCCGCCTTCTGTTTCGGCCGCCCCAGGCCTGAAACTCCCGCGCCGCTCGATGAGGCCGAGGCCTTGCGGCTGAAAAATCTGTTGCAATGATGATCCTTTTTCTCATGCTGGCCCTGGCGCTGCTGTTCACCGCGCCGCTGCTCATCGCCTTCCGCCCGGCGCATATCCGCAACCGGCGCGAGGCGGCGCTGGAACTGCATCGCGGCCAGCTCACCGAATTGTTGCGCGACCGCGAGGAAGGGCGCATCGGCGGCCCGGAATATCAGGCGGCACGGCTGGAGGTTGAGCGGCGCCTGCTGGTTGCCGATGGTGCGGTACAACCTGAGATGAATGGCAACGCAAAGTTGTTGCTGATCGCGACCATCGTGGCACTGCCCATTGCCGCCTTCGCGCTCTATCTGCCCGGCAGCACGCCCTTCGTGCCTTCCGAGCCGCATACGCAATGGGCGGCGCGCCAGACTGCCGAGAATGCGAAATTTGACAATATAATTGCGATATTGCGGGCGCATCTGGCCACGGATAGCAACCCTGTTGATCTCAGCCAGGGCCAGGCCTATCTCGCGGAAGCGCTCGCCGAACGCGCCGGCGCCATTACCCCGGAGGCGCTGAAATTGTTTCAGGAATCGCTTGTGAGTGCGCCGGCGAATGCGAGCTGGCGGACGCTTGATGAACAGCGCATCGCTCAGGCGCAGGCCGCCGGAGAATAGGAGTTCCAACATGACCGAATCTCAGAATAACGAGAAAGAAACGGAAAAAAAGCCGGAACCGCCGAAATTGCCCAAGGAGATCGGCGGGCCGAAAGGTCCGGAGCCGACACGTTATGGCGATTGGGAGCAAAAAGGCCGCTGCACGGATTTTTAACGATAGCCTAACGATAGTTTCATTTGCCACGGGGCTGCCGCGCCCCCAGCTATTCATTGCAAGTAATTGCAACAACAGCAGCGGATCAGGCATGAAAGTTTTTCTGGGTACAGCCGCGATACTCATAGCCCTTGCTTTTGTCGTGCCGATGGTGGCCGGAGGTAGCGCGGATATTTGCCTCGATGTGATGATGAATGGCGGGAGCCTTACCGCCGCCCCCGTGACGGACGGCAATTCCGCCATAATGTACAGCGTGATCGATTCCACCACGGAGAGCGGCAATGCGGTCCATGCCCCGGAGGCGGCCCGTTACCCGCATATTCCAACCCTCGTAAGCTGCACGGCGGCTTTCTGGAGGGGCTTATAGTCACGTCCCGCCCGTTTGTTTAGAAATTCCCGCCATAATCGCGGCGCCGAGCTTACACGCTTGTCATTTGCCGTTATCAGCAATGCTCCCCAGATGATGCGCGGGGAGGGTAACATAGCGGCAAGGCGGATTGCCGGACCGGGGAGCCCTGCACACGGATGAATGAACCAAAGGAGTAGCCTATGAAAGTAATTGCAGGCGTCGTCGTACTGATCGTCGCGCTATTTTTTATCGTGCCCATGGTGGCGGGCGGCAGCACCAATATGTGCAAGGCGCTGGAGCAGCATAATGTCCGGAACACCGCCTCGAATATCGCCGGCGGCAGTAGCGGGCCGGTTTATGGCGTGATCAACACGATCGGCCAGGCCGGCGCCACGGGCCAGATGGAAGCTGCCAAGCAATCAGCCCAGAACCCCAACACCCCGACCTTCGTGAGCTGTGCCGCCGCTTATTGGGGCACGCTGTAAGGTTTCAGGACGCTTCGGCGCAGGAACAATCCATCCCCCGGGGTGGATTGTTTTTTTATGGGCTTATGCCGCCGCTTCCAGCCTGGCGAGCCTGACCAGCGCGCCCAGCACATCGCGCGCTATGCTCAGCCGGGCGGATAGATCCATATCCCGCGCCACCACCAGCTTCTGATCGGGGCGCAGTTTGATGGTGCCGCCGCGTGTTGCCATCCACTGGATCAGCCCGGCCGGATTGGCGAAATCATTCTTGCGGAAGGCGATGACCATGCCTTTCGGCCCGGCATCTAGTTTTTCCACATTGGCGGCGCGGCAGGCACGCTTCAGCGCCACAGTGTCCAGCAGGTTTTCCACCTCCGGCGGCAAGGGGCCGAAACGGTCGGCCAGTTCGGCGGCCAGCGCCTCGCTCTCGGCATCGCCGGGCAAGGCGCCGATGCGCCGGTACAGGCCGAGGCGGACGGGTAGATCAGCCACATAGGCTTCGGGGATGAGCACGGGCAGGCCGAGATTGATGTTCGGCGTCCAGTCGCGCTCCACCACTTTTTCCCGCGCCGTGGCGCGGATGGCGTTGACCGCGTCTTCCAGCATCTGCTGGTAGAGCTCGATGCCGACCTCGCGGATATGGCCGGACTGCTCATCGCCCAGCAGGTTGCCGGCGCCGCGCAAATCAAGATCATGGCTGGCCAGGGTGAAACCGGCGCCGAGCGTATCCAGAGTCTGCATCACCTCCAGGCGCTTTTCGGCGGCGGCGCTCAGGCGGTGGTGCGGCGGCCAGGTGAGGTAGGCATAGCCGCGCTGCTTGCCGCGCCCCACCCGCCCGCGCAGCTGGTAGAGGCCGGCGAGGCCGAACATGTCTGCCCGGTGGATGATGAGGGTGTTGACGGCGGGCATGTCGAGGCCGGATTCGACGATGTTGGTGGCGAGCAGGACATCATATTTCTGCTCGCCGAACTCGGTCATCACGCGCTCAAGCTCGGACGGGGCGAGGCGGCCATGGGCCATGACGGTGCGGATGGTCGGGTCGATCTCGCGCAGGCGGGCGGCCATGGCGTCCAGATCATCCAGGCGGGGGACGACGCAGAAGATCTGCCCGCCGCGGAATTTTTCGCGCGCTATGGCCTCTTTGATGACCAGTGAGTCAAAGGGCATGATGAAGGTGCGGACGGCCAGCCTGTCGACCGGGGGGGTGGTGATGAGGGAGAGGTCGCGCACGCCGGTCAGGGCCAGTTGCAGGGTGCGCGGGATGGGGGTGGCGGTGAGGGTGAGGACGTGGACGTCGGCTTTCAGCTGTTTCAGGCGTTCCTTATGGGCGACGCCGAAATGCTGCTCCTCATCGACGATGAGCAGGCCGAGATCGGCGAAGCTCACGCCCTTGGCCATCAGCGCATGGGTGCCGATGACGATGGAGATTTCGCCGGAGGCCATGCCGGCTTTGACGGCCAGGGCATCCTTGGCGGTGACCAGCCGGGAAAGCTGCGCCACCTTTACGGGCAGCCCCTCGAAGCGGGCGCTGAAGGCGCGGAAATGCTGGCGGGCGAGCAGGGTTGTGGGGACCACGACGGCGACCTGGGTGCCGGACATGGCGGCGACGAAGGCCGCGCGCAAAGCGACCTCGGTTTTGCCGAAGCCGACATCGCCGCAGATGAGACGGTCCATGGGTTTGCCGGCGGCGAAATCTTCCAGCACGTCGGAAATGGCCTTGGCCTGGTCCTCGGTCTCGGTATAGGGAAAGCGCGCGCAGAATTCGGCGAAGGCGCCGTCATCGGCGGTGAGCAGCGGGGCCTCGCGCATCTGGCGCTCGGCGGCGATGCGGATGAGCCCCGCCGCCATGTCCTGGATGCGGTTTTTCGCCTTGGCCTTGCGCGCCTGCCAGCTCGCGCCGCCCAGTTTGTCGAGCGTAACGCCATCGCCCTCCTGGCCGAAGCGGCTCAGCAGATCGATGTTCTCGACAGGGAGGAAGAGTTTGTCGCCGCCATCGTAGAGCAGGCGCAGGCAATCATGCGCGGCGCCGTTTACCGTTACGGTTTCCAGGCCGTTATAGCGGCCGATGCCGTGGTCCTGGTGGACGACGAGATCGCCATCCTCGATTTCCGTGGCGTCGGCGATGAACTGGTCGGCGCGTTTTTTGCGCTTGGGCGGGCGGGCGATGCGGGACCCCAGCAGGTCCTGCTCGGCGACGATGGCCAGGCGGTCGGTGACGAAGCCGCGCTCCAGGGCCAGGACTGCCAGGCCGACGACGCCTTTGGGCAAGGCGCGTGCCTCATCCGCCGTGGCGATGGGGCGGATGTCGCGGATGCCGTGCTCTTTCAGCATCAGCGTCAGGCGCTCGCGGGAGCCGAAACTCCAGGCGGCGAGCACGATGGTGCGGCCGGATGCGGCCCATTTGCCTTTCAGCTCGGCGAAGGCATCCATCGCCGCCATGGGCTGGCCGGTGAGAATCGGGCCGGGCCGGCCGCCAATATCCACGCCCGGCGCGCCGCCATCGGGCTTTGAGAAGGGCGTGATCTCGAAACACGGGTTTTTTGCCAGCGCCGCATCCCAGCCGGCGCGGTCAAGATACAGCATGCCCGGCGGGATGGGCCGGTAGACCGGCTCGCCGGTGCGTGGCGGGGTGCGGCGTTCGGCGTAATGGTCGGCGATAAGCTCCAGCCGCGCGGCCACGGCGGCATCCGCCTGATGGTCGAAACTTACCGAGGCGGTGGGCAGATAATCGAAGATGGTCTCCATGGATTCCGCGAAAAGCGGGCCATAATGCTCGATGCCGGGATGGCGATGCGCCTCGCTCACCGAAACATAGAGCGGGTCCTGCACCGCCTGCGGGCCGAACAGCTCGCGCCAATGGGTGCGGAAGCGTGCCACCGAAGCGGCATCGAACGGCACTTCCGAGGCGGGGTGAAACTCCAGGAATGGAATGGCCTCGCCGGAGCGTTGTGTTTCGGGGTCGAAGCGGCGGATGCTCTCGATTTCGTCGCCGAACAGGTCGACACGCACCGGGGCTGGCTCCCCGGCCGGAAATACGTCCAGAATGCCGCCGCGCCGGGAAAATTCGCCGGCTTCCATGACCGTGCCGGTATGGCGGTAGCCATCGGCTTCGAGAAAGCTCGCGATATCGCCCAGCGACACCGCATCGCCCTTGGCAAGGCGCATCCCCGCCCCGGCCAGCGCCGCGCGGGGCGGGAGTTTTTGCACCGCGGCGTTCACGGTTGTCAGCACGATGCGTTTTTTGCCGGGTGATGCCTGCAAGCGGCTCAATGCGGCAATACGCTCGGCGATGATGCCGCCATTGGGCGAAACACGGTCATAGGGCAGGCAATCCCAGCCGGGGAAGCTGAGGATTTCGACCTCCGGGCCGAAAAACCCGATCTGCTCGGCCAGGGCCGCGAGGCGCGTATCATCGCGCGCGATATGCAGGACCGGGCCATCATGTTCGCCGAGGCGGCGGACGAGGACAAGCGCGTCCACCCCTTCCGGGGCACCGTAAACCGGGATCATTGGCGGTTCAGCGCCGCTTCACGGATTTGCCGCAGCATCGGGCTGTCGGCATGGGCGGGGATGGGGATGCGGCCGGTGAGCCAGTCGGCGAGTTCGGCGTCGGGGAATTCCATGACCGCCTCCAATTCGTCGAGTTCGGTCTCGGTCATTGTCGCGACTCGGGCTTTCACGAAATCGCCGATGAGCAGGTCGTTCTCATAGGTGCCGCGGTGCTGCGCGCGGTAAATGATGCGGCGGCGGCGGGTATCCAGGGGGGGAGCGGAATCATCGGGCATGGTCGGCTTGCGGTATAGGCAGGGTTTGGCCAAGAGTCAGCCCGTGACCCCGGAAATTCTGCTCCTCCCGTTACGCGCCCCGCTTGCCAGCCTGCCCGGGCTGGGGCCGCGCCTGTCCGCGCTCATGGCGCGGCTGGTGGGCGGCGGCACGGTGCGCGATGTGCTGTTCCATTTGCCCGTGGATTTTCTCGACCGCCGCGCCACGCCCAAAATCGCCGAGGCGCGGGCCGGGATGGTCGCGACCTTGCGGGTCGAGGTGATCCGCCATGAGGCGCCGCTGACCAAAAAGCAGCCGCACCGCGTCGTTATCGGCGATGGCAGCGGCTTTGCCGAAATCGTGCTGTTCCATGCCGCGCGGCTGGCGCAATTCCCCGTGGGGGCGAGGCTTATCGTATCCGGCCGGCTGGAAAGCTTCGCCGACCGGCTGGTGCTGGCGCACCCGGATTACGTGGCGAGCCAGTTGCAGGAGCAGGAATTTCCGTGGATCGAGCCGGTCTGGCCGCTGACCGCCGGCATAGTGCCACGGGTGATGCGCCGGGCCGCGCTGGGTGCGCTGGCGGTGCTGCCCGAATTCGCCGAGTGGCAGGAGGCTTCCGTGCTGCGGGCGCGCGGCTGGCCGGGATTCACCGAGGCCTTCCGCGCGGTGCAGGCGCCGGCCCGGATACCGGATGAAAAACCCTTCGAGCGCCTGGCCTATGACGAGCTTCTGGCGCGCCAGATCAGCTTTGCCATCGTGCGCGGGCTGCGCCGCCGCCGCGCCGGGCGGAGCCTGTGCGGGGCCGGGCGGCTGCGCGCCGTGGCCCTGAAACGCTTCGGCTTCACGCCCACCGCCGGACAGCTTGCGGCGCTGGCGGAAATAGATGCCGATATGGCCGCGCCGCATCGGATGCTGCGCCTGCTGCAGGGCGATGTCGGCTCGGGTAAAACCCTGGTGGCGCTGCTCGCCTGCCTGCGCGCCATCGAGGCTGGTACCCAGGCGGCCTTTCTCGCCCCCACGGAAGTGCTGGCCAAGCAGCATTTCGCCACCTTCTCCCGCCTCTCGCCGGTGCCGGTGGCGCTGTTGACCGGCAATGTGAAGGGTACCGAGCGGCGCCGTATTCTGGCCGGGCTCCGGGATGGCACCCTGCCCTTTCTTATCGGCACGCACGCGATTTTTCAGAAGCAGGTGGAATTCCGCGAGCTTGGCCTCGCGGTTATCGATGAGCAGCATCGTTTCGGCGTTGACCAGCGCCTGGCGCTGGGCAAAAAAGGTGCCGCCACCGATATGCTGGTGATGACCGCGACCCCGATTCCGCGCACCTTGCTGCTCACCCATTGGGCCGAGATGGAGGTGTCCCGCATCACCGAAAAACCGCAGGGGCGCGAGGCCATCACCACGACCATACACAAGCTCTCCGACCTCGCGCGGGTGGAGGATGCCATTGCCCGCGCTATTGCCACCGGGGGGCGGGTGTACTGGGTGTGCCCGCTGGTGAGTGAATCCGAGGTTGTCGACCTGACCGCGACGGAAGTGCGTTTTGCCAGGCTGCGCCAGCGTTTTGGGCATGGTGTGGTGCTCGCCCATGGCAAGATGGAACCGGCCGCGCGCGATGCGGCGCTGGCCGGTTTTGCCGCCGGGCGCGCGCAAATCCTGGTTGCCACCACGGTCATCGAGGTCGGGGTGGATGTGCCGGAGGCGAATGTGATGGTGATCGAGCATGCCGAGCGCTTCGGCCTGGCGCAGCTGCACCAGCTGCGCGGCCGGGTGGGGCGCGGTGCCGCGAAAAGCTTCTGCCTGCTCCTGCATGATGACAAACTGGCCGCCACGGCGCGCCGGCGCCTGACGCTGCTGCGCGACACCGATGATGGGTTTGTGATCGCCGATGAGGATTTCCGCCTGCGCGGCGCCGGGGATTATCTGGGCACGAAACAATCCGGCCTGCCCGGCTACCGGCTTGCCGATGCGGAGAAGCATGAGGGGTTGCTGCATATGGCGCGGCAGGATGCCGAGCTGCTGCTGCTACGCGACCCCAGGCTGGAGAGCGAGCGCGGGCAGGCGGCGAAACTATTGCTGAATTTGTTTGATCAGCGGGAGGCGATCGAGACGATCCGGGCGGGGTAGTTCTGGCGGTATTGAGCGGCGCCTAAAAGCCTGGCGCGAGCGCGTTCAATTCAGCGAATCATCCGTAAGATAGGTGGCGATGTACTTCACGTGCCCGTCATCGGTTGTATCGACATCAATTTCCTCCACGCTGCACAAATTGATATTGTACAGGTAACTGACGACACCGTTGGCGAATACGAGCTTGAAATCGTAATAACAGTTATCGCCATGGGCGTCGCTGTCAAAGGTGATGCTGTTGGTGGCATTCGCGTTCGTGGCGCCATTATCGATCGCATCGCCCCAATCGGACTGTGCATTCAGACTCAAATAAAGCGAATCGATATTGACGTTCGTCTCGTTGTCGAGGTCAAAATCCAGGTTGGAGGCAAAGGCCGCCCCGACGGGCAACACGGCACCTGCCAAGGCGAGAGACACGTATAACGCGAAAGTTCTGGCGGAGTTCGCGGAAAGGTTCATTGTTGGTCTCCTGCATGCTTACTCACATCAGGCGGCTTTATCCTGCCCCGTAATATTCCACTTAATTGCAATAAAATGCAAGAAAACACGAAGGGCTTTCCGGCGCGGCGTGAGACGCTCTAAGCTGCCGCCATGTCTCGCTACCCCACAGTTCCGCATGTCGGAATCGGCATCATCCTGTTTCGCGGCGCGGATGTGCTGCTGATCCGCCGTGGCCGCCCGCCTGGTGCTGGCCAATGGTCGCTGCCCGGTGGCCGGCAGGAGCTGGGGGAAACCGCCGGGCAAGCCGCGCGGCGCGAGCTGCTGGAGGAAACCGGCCTCAGCTGTGGTCCGCTGACCATGGTGGCACACGCCGATTCGATCACCCGCGATGCGGCCGGGAAGATCGAATACCATTACACCATCCTGGATTTTGCGGGGCTTTATGCGGGCGGTGAAGCCATCCCTGGAGATGATGCCGCGGCTTGCGCCTGGGTCAGCCCGGAGCGCCTTGGCGATTATGCCCTGTGGGATGAGATACTGCGTGTTATCGGCGTGGCGCGGTGCGTTCTGAACGTCAGCGCGGCTCAGCCGTAAAACACCTTCTCCAGCGCCCGGATGAACCGCTTCGAGGCGGGACTGGTGGATGAGATGAAATAATCCGCCAGCGCCCCTTGCTGATCGATGATGTATTTATAAAAATTCCAGCGCGGCTTGGCCAAGGACCCGCCTTGTTCCTGCACCCAGGTGAAAAACGGATGCGCCTCGGGCCCCTTGGTCGTCACCTTGCCCATGATGGGAAAGCTCACACCGTAGTTGATGACGCAGAAACTATCGATCTGATCCGCCGTGCCCGGCTCCTGCCCGCCGAAATCGTTGCACGGCACGCCGATGATGACGACCTGGGGAAAGCTCTTCGTCAGCTCCTGCAGGGCTTCATATTGCGGCGTGAAACCGCATTTGCTGGCGGTGTTGACCACGAGCATGGGCTTGCCCCGGTGCTGCGCCAGGGGATAATCGGCCCCTTTGGGGGTGGTGAAGGAGAAATCATAGGCGCTGGCCATTTTGTTCCTCGGAATTTACATTCAGGTTATGAGCACTGAACCACCAATCCTCGACCTTATCAATGTGATGGCCGCGTTACGCGATCCGGCCACCGGCTGCCCCTGGGACCGCGCCCAGGATTTCGCCAGCATCGCCCCTTATACCATCGAGGAAGCCTATGAGGTGCGCGCCGCGATCGAGGCCGGCGACCCTGCTGCCTTGCGCGACGAGCTGGGCGATCTGCTGTTCCAGGTGGTCTACCATGCCCGGCTGGCGCAGGAGCGCGGCTGGTTCAGTTTCGATGATGTCGCCCGCAGCATCACCGAGAAGATGATCCGTCGCCACCCGCATGTATTCGGCGCGGCGGAACCCCGGACTGAAGCCGCCCAGACGAGCGCGTGGGAGGCGCAGAAGGCCGCCGAGCGGCTCACCCGCGCCGAGAGCGGCGTGCTGGCCGGGGTGGCCGACGCGCTGCCGGCGCTGCAGCGTGCCCAGAAGCTCACCGCCCGCGCCGCCCGCGTGAAATTCGACTGGCCGGATGCCGAGGCGGTGCTCGACAAGCTGGACGAGGAAACCGCCGAGCTGCGCGCCGAACTTCCCGAAATGGACCAGGCCCGGGTGCGGGACGAGCTGGGCGACATGCTGTTCGTGCTCGCCAACCTTGCCCGCAAACTCGGGCAGGATGCCGAAACCTGCCTGCATGGCGCGAACCGGAAATTCATCCGCCGCTTCGGCGCCATCGAGGCCGCTTTGGCCGCACGGGGCAAAACCCCGGCGCAGTCAAGCCTGGACGAGATGGATGCACTATGGAACGCTGCCAAGCGGGAGGGACTATGAAGACGCTGCTTGAGGGGTATGATCGTTTCCGCAACGGGTATTGGCGCGAGCATGAAGGGCTGTATTCAAGCCTGGCGCGCGACGGCCAGTCGCCGCCGGCCATGGTTATCGCCTGCGCCGATTCGCGCGTCGCCCCCGAGATGATTTTCGACTGCGCCCCGGGCGATATTTTCGTGGTGCGTAACGTGTCGGCGCTGGTGCCCCCTTATGCGCCCGACGACAA
>JAKBAV010000152.1 GCA_021826225.1 Pseudomonadota bacterium
TCACCCAGGAGCAAAAACTCCTTGGCGATACGCGGCGGAAGTTCAAACGCATGGGCAAAATATTCTACGCCCGGAATACCCATGCGCACCACAGGGTCCTGGAAAAAGGCATCCTCCGACGCGATGATGAGATCGCACACCCAAGCCAGCATAAGCCCGCCGGCAATGCACGCCCCTTGCACCATCGCGACGGTCGGCTTGGGCGCATCACGCCAGCGCCGGCACATGCCAAGATACTGTTCCTGCTCGCGCGTATAGAGCAGCTCAGCGGCGGGTTTGTTCACATGCTCGCCGAACATGAGGCGCCGCTCAAAGCTCTTGTGCAGGTCCCGCCCCGGCGTGCCGATGTCATGCCCCGCAGAAAAATGCTTACCCTCCCCCGCCAGCACGATCGCGCGGACCGCATCATCATTCACGGCGCGCTGAAACGCATCATCCAGCGCATAGGTCATCTGGCCATTCTGCGCATTGTTGAAGCCGGGCCGATTCATGGCGATCCAGGCAACCGCGCCATCAACAACATATTTTACCGGCTCTTCGGTCTCATAAACGATATCGACTTTCTGCGGATCGGTCAGGTCGGTCATGCCGCTTCCTCCACTTTTGCCATTTGCGGCATATTGAGCAGCACCAGGGCATCCACCGCAACAGCCCCCTGCCCTTCCGGCAGCACGAGCAGTGGGTTGATCTCAACCTCGCGTAAAATTTTACTCCCCGCCAGCACGGCGTCGCACAAAGCGGCAATGGCGCGCGCCGCCGCCGGTACGTCGGCCTTCGGGGCGCCGCGATAGCCGTCAAGCAGCTGAAACCCCTTCAGGGCGCGGAGCATCTCTTCCGCACCCGCCGCATCCACCGGCAACAGGCGGTGCCGAACATCCTTCATCAGCTCGGTCCACACGCCGCCAAGCCCGACAGTGAGCATCCAGCCGAACACCGGATCGCGCGTGACACCGGCGAGGATTTCCACGCCCCCCGCCAGCATAGGCTCCAGCGTCACGCCCTCAATCCGCACCCCCGGCATGGATTCGGCCTTGCCGGTCATGGCGACGTAGGCAGCGGCAACATCATCCGTATTTTTCAGCCCCAGGCGTATCAGCCCGTGCTCCGTCTTATGCGCCACATCCGGGCTGACGAGTTTCGCCACCAGCGGGAAGCCGATGCGATCCGCGGCCGCGCGGGCCTCCGCCTCGCTATGCACCAGCGCATCATGCACCACCGGCACGCCGAACGCCGCCAACGCCTCCTTGGCTGCCGTTTCTGAAAGTGCAGGTTCTCCCTCTGGAAATTCCGGCCAGGCTGCTTTGGTAGATTGCTGCACCGCCAGTGAAACGCCACCCGTCTTCCAACCGCCATATGCGCAAATCGCCCGCGCCGCGCGATCAAAATCATCGAAATAGGCAATTCCAGCGGCGGCGAGTTTTGCCCTGTCGCCCAGAGCAAACGTATCCACCACGACAATCTGTTTCGTGGTTTCCGCCGCGGCACGCTGCAGCTGATCGAGCGCCCGGTCGAGAAAATACCCCGGCAGGAACACGATCAGCACATCCACGTCATCCGGGCTCAACGCAAGCTTCACCGCCTCGAACAGAAAATCATTTGCGTTGACGAGGTTGCCCGTGAGATCGACCGGGTTGGACACCATGCCGAAGGCCGGGATGTTTTTGCGCAATTGTGCCTGGACCGCTTCCGGAAAACTCGGCACAGCGCCGCCATTCAACGACAACGCATCGGACAAAATCGCACCGGCTGCCCCGGAAACACTCAATATGGCGCAGCCATTGCCGGCAATCTTGCCGCCAAACCCGTGCAGATAGGCAAGGTCCGCCAGCCCGCTGAGTTCTGCCGCGCGCGCCACACCGGCGGCGGCAAATGCGGCATCATAGGCGGCACTATCCCCAGCCAGGGCCGCGGTATGCGAGCGGGCCGCCTCCGCCCCCTTCTCACTGGCGCCGACCTTATACACTGTGAGAAGCTTGCCCGCAGCACGAAACGCGGCGGCGGCCTTCAAGAATCCGGCACCATCGCGCAGCTCCTCAATATAGCAAAGGGCCGCACTTGTTGCGGAATCCTCCGCCAGAAACGCAAGATAATCAGCAAAATCAACATCAGCCTCGTTGCCGGTGTTGATGACATGGCTGAAAGCCACGCCGGCCCGCCGCGCCATGCGGTAGACCGTGGCGCACATATTCCCGCTCTGCGTCAGCAGCGCCGTGCCGCCGGCCGGATCGCCAGGCTGAAAACTGGTGCCGAATGTGGTGAAGACATTATCGTTGAAATTGGCATTGCCCATGCAATTGGGGCCGGCAACACGCATGCCCGTGCGCTTAGCAAAAGCCGTGAGCGCGTCTTGCCGTGCGATCCCCTCAGGCTCATTGGTCTCTGCATAGCCCGCGGCAAACACTATGGCAGCCTTAATACCGCGCGCATGGCAACGTTCCAAATATGCCAACACATCCTCGGCGCCAATGGCCAGGAGCACAAGATCAACCGTTTCCGGAACGGACTCGATATCCGCAAAGCAGGCACGCCCCTGGATTTCGGTATTCTTGGGGTTCACCGGATATATCTTTTCAAACCCGGCCCGTACCAGCAGATCCATCGGAATGCCGCCGACACGTGTGGCATTGGAGGACGCTCCGACAATCGCAATTGAGCGCGGCTTCAAAAGTGGTGCCAATGTCATTCCGCGGCCTCCACGCTGCTCTTGGCCGCACGAAACTCATATTCCGAGGGCTCGAACACCGCCGTGAAATTACGGTAGTCCACCAACCGCCAGGGAGAATTCTGCGTCACCCGGCCTGCGGCATTCTTGTACCAGTTGGTCACGCCGGGATGCGACCAGACCATTTTCTCATGCGCCGCATCAACCTTATGCTGATACTCCCAGAACGGCTCCGGTTTGACGTCAAGCGATGCGCTGCCTGTTTCAATCAATTCCCGAATCCCCTGCATAATGTAGCGGACCTGACATTCCGAATGGAAAACAGCACTACCACCATGTGCCAGGTTCGTATTCGGGCCATATATTATGAAGAAATTGGGGAAACCCGGCACGGTGATGCCGAGATGCGCGCGGGGATCATCCTCACCCCAGCTATCGCGGATGGTGATGCCGCCCCGCCCCTCGACATGCATTGGCGTCAACATTCTGCGCGCCTGGAAGCCCGTCGCCAGCACCAGAATATCCACCTCATGGCGCACGCCGTCTGTCGTGACGACAGCATCCTTCTCGATATGATCTATGTTATCGG
>JAKBAV010000043.1:0-7071 GCA_021826225.1 Pseudomonadota bacterium
CGCTGACCGTGATCGACCGGGCCTTGCGGTTTCTGGCCGCGCAGGGGATCGTGCTCGATATTGCCGCGATTCCGCTGGATGATCGCAAAACCTACGAGATGATCGGGCGCGGGGATACCGCCGGCGTATTCACATTTGAAACGGCGGGGTACAGGTCGGCCCTGCAGCAGATGCGGCCTGACAGGTTCGAGGATCTGGTCGCCATTCAGGCGCTCAACCGGCCGGGGCCGATGGCGAATATTCCGGAATATTGCGCGCGCAAGCGGGGGGCGCCGTGGGAGGCGCCGGATGCGGCGATTCACGATATTCTGGCCGAGACCTATGGGATTATCGTGTATCAGGAACAGGTGATGCAGATTGCCCAGGTGATGGCGGGCTACAGCCTGGCCGGGGCGGATTTGTTGCGCCGGGCCATGGGTAAAAAAATCCGCGCGGAGATGGACGCGCAACGCAGGATTTTTTGTGACGGCGCGGCGAAGCAGGGTTTTACCGAAGCCAAGGCCAACGAGATTTTTGACCTCATGGCGAAATTCGCTGATTATGGCTTCAATAAATCTCATGCCGCGGCCTATGCGCTGGTTTCCTACCAGACCGCTTACCTGCGCGCCAATTATCCGGTTGCATTCCTGGCGGCTTGCATGTCGCTTTCCATCGCCAATACCGACAAGATTTCACTCCTGCGCGGCGATGCCATACGGATTGGTATAAAAGTATTGCCGCCGGATGTGAACCGATCCGGTGCCGATTTCCAGGCCGAGCAGCTTGAGGATGGCAGTTACGGTATTCGTTACGCGCTTGGGGCTATCAAGCGTGTCGGTGTCGGTGCGATGGAGGAGTTGGCGCGCGCCAGGGGCGGCAAGCCGTTCACGGACATCTCGGATTTTTCCGCGCGGCTGGATGCGAAGACGCTGACGCGCGGGCAGATCGAAATTCTCGCCAAGGCCGGGGCGTTCGATGCGTTGGAGAAAAACCGCGCGCGCATCTTCGCCGGGGCGGATATCATCATGCGCAACGCCCAGGCGGGCGCGGCGGAGCGGGAGAGCGGGCAGATCGGGCTGTTCGGCGGTGCCGAGCCGGAAGCGTTGCGGCTACCAAACATTCCGGACTGGCCGGATGCGGAACGGCTGGCTTTCGAGGCCGAGGCGATCGGCTTCCATGTTTCAGCGCATCCGCTGGATGTTTACGCGCAGGCCCTGAAGCGGCTGGATGTGGTGGCCTCGGCGGCGATTCAGCGCCGGGCCGAGGCCGGGGCCTCACGCGTGAAGCTGGCGGGGATTCTGGGAGCGCGCAAAGAGCGCATCACCCGCACCGGCAGCCGCATGATGTGGGCGACTTTGTCTGATGTGCTGGGCAGTTTCGAGGTGACGTTGTTTTCCGAAGTCCTGAACCGCAGCCGTGAACTTCTCGAAGATGGCGCGGCGTTGTTGGTAACCGCCGATGTGAAAATGGATGGTGAATCGTTGCGGATCACCGCGACGGATATCATGAAGCTGGAGAAGGCGGCGGCGGATGCCGGGGCGGGGATAAAGATATGGCTCGACCAGGCCGGGGCGGTGGCGCAGATCAAGGCATTGCTCGACCGCGAGGGCAAGGGCAAGGGCCGCGTGGTGCTGGCGCCGAAAACCGGGATCGAGCGCAGCTTGGACATTACGTTGCCGGGTGGCTTCAACGTAACGCCGCGCCTCGCGCAGGCGATGAAGCTGGTGCCGGGGGTGGAGCTTGTGGAAGATGTGTGAGTTTCCCGAATCGGGAGGTGGCAGCCGATCACCCTACATAGGAAAGCTGGATATTTTCGGGTGCCGAAAGCTTGTTTATATAGAAAGAGACGTGCTGGCCTCAGCTCTTCCGCGTCACCGTAAACCGCGCCAGGGCCCGCAGCAAATCCGCGCGTTCTCCAAAACTTTCGAGATGGCTGGCGGCCTGGTCGGCGAGGTGTTCGGCCTGAGCGCGGGCGCGCTCCAGGCCCAATATGCTGACCATGGTGGCTTTGCCCTGGGCGGCGTCCTTGCCGGCGGTTTTGCCGAGGTCGGCGGCGGAGGCGGTTTCGTCCAGCACGTCGTCGTAGATTTGGAAGGCGCCGCCGAGTTCGCGCCCATAGGCGGCGATGAGGTGGCGCTGCTGGGCGGAGGCGCGGCCGAGAATGGCGCCGGCTTCGGCGGCGTATTGAATGAGGCGGCCGGTTTTGAGCGCCTGGAGTCTCGTGATTTCGGGTCCGGAAAGTTGTAGACCTTCGGATTCCATATCGATCATCTGGCCGCCGACCATGCCGCGCATGCCCGAGGCGGCGGCGAGCGCCAGAACCAGCTCGCAGCGGGCCTCGGTATCGTCATGCGTGTCGGGCTCGGCGAGGACCTCGAAGGCGCGGGTTTGGAGTGCATCGCCGGCGAGGATGGCGGTGGCTTCGTCGAATTTTTTGTGGCAGCTCGGCTGGCCGCGGCGCAGATCGTCGTCATCCATGGCGGGCAGGTCGTCATGCACCAGGGAATAGGCGTGCAGCATTTCCACCGAGGCGGCCACCCTTGCCGCACAGGTGCGGTTGACGGAGAACAGCTTGGCCACTTCCATGACCAGGAAGGCGCGCATGCGCTTGCCGCCATTGAGCACGGCGTAGCGCATTGCCTCAATCAGTTTGGCTTCGGCACTTGCGGGCACAGGGAGCAGCGCGTCGAGCTGGGCTTCCACCAGCCGGGCGGTTTCGGTGAGGGCAGCGGCCAGCGCGTCGGGTGTGGGTACGAGATCAAGCGCCATAATCAGTCCTCGTTTTTTAAGGAGAGCGTGCCGTCCGCGCGGGCCACTATGGCCTGCACGCGCGCCTCGGCCTGGGCCAGTTTCGCCTCGCAATGGGTTTTGAGCGCGGCGCCCCGCTCATAGGCGGCAATCGCGTCCTCAAGTTTCTGCTGGCCGGATTCCAGCCCGCGCACGATGGCTTCCAGCGCCGCCAGCGCATCCTCGAACGACAATCCGGAGATATCGGTATTTTTGTCCATGGCTTGATTTACAAGCCCGGGCGAAAATTCACAACCGCATCAGCGCGCGCATATGCGCGGCCACCGACAGGGCCAGGGCGTTCAGGTCGTAGCCGCCTTCGAGCAGCGAAACCACGCGTTTCGGGCAGGTTTTATCCGCGCATTCGAGCAGTTTTTGCGTGACCCAGTAAAAATCCGCCTCGCGCAGGCGCAGTTGCGCCAGAGGGTCGGCGGCATGGGCATCGAAGCCGGCGGAAATGATCAGCAATTCGGGCGCGAAATTTTCCAAAGCGGGGAGAATCATCGTCTCCCAGGCGGCGCGGAAAACCTCGCCATTGGCGCCGGGGGCGAGTGGCACGTTGACGATATTGCCGTAAGCGCCATGCTCGCTGGCGGTGCCGGTGCCGGGATAGCAGGGGTATTGGTGCGACGAGGCGTAGAACAGGTTTTTGTCGCGCGCGAAGATATCCTGCGTGCCGTTGCCGTGATGCACGTCAAAATCGGCCACGGCAACGCGGGTGATACCCCACCTGGCCTGGGCGTGGCGAGCCGCGATGGCGGCATTGTTGAAGAAGCAGAAGCCCATGGCGCGGCCGGCTTCGGCATGGTGGCCGGGCGGGCGCATGGCGACGAAGGCGGCCTGGGCCCAGCCCTCGAACACCGCATCCACGCCGGCGCAGACGCCGCCGGCGGCGCGCAAAACCGCCTCACGCGAGCCGGAGGAGAAGATCGTATCGCCATCCACTTGGGTGACGCGGTCCTGCGGCAGGGCCAGTATGGCTTCGACGTAATCCTCGTCATGCGCGGCGGTGAGCTGATCCACGGTGGCGGGCGGCGCGATTTCGCGCAGCAGGGGAGAAAATTCGGGGGCTTCCAGCGCGCGCAGCACGGCGCGGATGCGCCCGGCGGATTCCGGGTGGCCCTCGCCGGTATCATGGCTGAGCGCGGCGGGATGGGTGAATACCGCTATATTCACAGCGGGTCTCTGGCCGCGACGCTCACAACGCGCCGCGTTTCACGGAAAAACTGTATACCCCCTTGGTCTCGGAGGTCGCGACCAGAGCGTTGCCAGTGGTTTTGCAGAAATCGCGGAAGTCCTGGAGGGCGGCGGGGTCGGTGGCGAGGATGCGGAGTTTGTCGCCGGGGGCCAGGGAACGCAGCGCCCGCGCCGCACGCAGCACGGGTATGGGACTCTTCTGGAATTGCGCGTCGATCAGGTTTTCGCTCATGGGCACGCAGCATGCGCCGCCGGCCAGGCTTGAGCAAGGCGCGAATTGGGGCAAGATAGCGGTATGACCCATCGCATCGGCATCGACCTTGGCGGCACGAAAATCGAAATTCTGGTGCTCGAGCCGGATGGCCGGGAAATACTGCGCCGGCGCGTCCAGACCCCGGCGGCCTATCCGGAGGCGCTGGAGGCCATTGCCGGGCTGGTGCGGCTTACCGAAGCGGAAATCGGTGCCAGGGCGACGGTTGGTATCGGCATACCCGGCTGCATCTCGCCGGCCACCGGGCTGGTGAAGAATGCCAGCTCGAACGCGCTGAACGGGCATCCGTTCGACAAGGATCTGGGAGCCCTGCTGGGGCGCGAAATCCGCGTGGCCAATGACGCCAATTGCTTCGCGCTCTCGGAAGCCACGGACGGCGCCGGGGCGGGCTGTTCCGTGGTGTTCGGGGTGATCATCGGCACGGGCTGCGGGGCAGGCATCGTCGTGGATGGCAAAGCCCTGGAAGGCCGCCACCGCATCGCCGGGGAGTTTGGCCATACGCCGCTGCCCTGGCCGAAGCCCGAGGAGTTGCCTTTCCCGCGCTGCTGGTGCGGCTTGGAGGGCTGCCTGGAGCTTTTCGTCTCCGGTACCGGGCTCGCCGTGGATTTCCATGGCCCGGGTGCCCGGGATGCCACCGCCATCCCCCTGCTCGCGGCGGAAGGCGATGCCGGGGCGCAGGCGGCGCTGGAGCGCCATGCCGGGCGGCTGGCGCGGGGGCTGGCTAATGTCACCAACCTGCTGGACCCCGATGTCATCGTGCTGGGCGGCGGGCTTTCAAACCTGCCGCATCTGTACAAGGTGCTGCCCGGGCTGATGCAGCCTTACATCTTCTCCGATGTCTGCGCGCCCAATGTGGTGCAGGCGAAGCATGGCGACTCCTCGGGCGTACGCGGCGCCGCCTGGCTATGGCCCCCGGACCGCTAAATTCCGCGCAGAAGCGGCGGGCGCTGGGTGCGCTTGTGCATGGCGTGGCGCACGCTGTCGGACACGACGAGGATACGGCTTTCATGCGAATGGCGGATGTGGCGCCGCATCGCCGCTTCGGCGGCGGCGGCATCGTGGGCGCGGATGGCCTCGACGATTTCGACATGTTCGGCGAGTGCATGGGCGATGCGGCCGGGGGCGTTATAGGTGGTCGGCCCGAGCAGGGGCACGAAATTGAGCAGAGATTGCAGGCTTTTGAGCAGGAAGCGGTTGCGCGCGGCGCGGTAGATCTGCTCGTGGAACACCTGGTTTTCGCGTGCATGCTGGCGCGGGTCGGGCGGCAATGCGCGCATGGCGTCAAGCGTCGCGGCGAGAATATGCAGTTCCGCCGCATCGGCATTCTGCGCGGCCAGGGCGGCGGCCATGCCTTCGAGGCGTTCGCGCATGGCGTAGAATTCGTCGATGGCGCGCAGGTCGTACAGCACCACGGACATGCCGCCGCCCACGCTGTGTTCCAGCATGCCCTCGGCCTGCAGACGGCGCATGGCCTCGCGCACCGGGGTGCGGCTCATGCCGAGCCAGGCGGAGACCTCCAGCTCCATGAGTCGCTGGCCGGGTTCTATAGTGCCTTCGCGGATCGCGTCGTGCAGCATTTCATACGCCCAGGCGGCGCGCCCACCTGCGCCGCCTGGCGCGCTTACGGGCAGTTCCGGGTCCATGGCGTTACCTCGCTGTGAGCGCATGAGGCGAACCCTAGCGGCGCGGGCAAGGCGCAACAAGTCTCAGGTTTTTATCGCGAAGGGGTCGCGCTCTTCCTCGGAGAAATCGATCATCACGTTCTTGGTCTGGAGGAATTCCTCCAGCGCCGCCATGCCGCGCTCCTTGCCGAAGCCGGATTGCTTGAAGCCGCCAAAGGGGGCCATGGCGGAGACGACGCGGTAGGTGTTGACCCAGACCGTGCCGGCCTCGATGCCGCGGATCATACGCATGGCGCGGCTGAGGTTGCTCGTCCAGACGCCGGAGGCCAGTCCGTAGACCGTGTCGTTGGCGATGGCGATGGCTTCCTCCTCCGTGTCGAACGGGATGATGGCGAGGACCGGCCCGAACACTTCCTCGCGGGCGATCGCCATGCTGTTATCTACCTCGGTGAAGATCGTCGGCTCGATGAAGAAGCCGCGCTCCAGCCCCGGGCCGCGTGCCGCCTTGCCGCCTGTGGCCAGCGTGGCACCGCTGGACCGGGCCTCCTCGATCATTTTCAGGATGCGGTTGAATTGCGGCTCATTGGCGGCGGTGCCCATTTCGGTTGCGAGATCGAGCGGGTCGCCCAGTTTGATCTTTTCAGCGCGCGCGACGAGGCGTTTTGCCACCTCGGCATAGACCGGACGCTGCACCAGCAGGCGCGAGCCGGCGACGCAGGTCTGGCCGGTGGCGCCGAAAATACCCGCCAGGGCGCCGACCACGGCGCGGTCGAGATTGGCGTCGTCAAAAATGATGTTGGGGGATTTGCCGCCGAGCTCGAGGGTGACGGGGATGAGGGCGCGGCCGGCCTCGGCGGCGATCTGGCGGCCGACCGCCGGGCTGCCGGTGAAGCTGACCTTGTCGACGCGGCCCGAGGTGAGCAGCGCCTGGCCCACGCGGTGGTCGCCGGTAACGACATTGACGACGCCGGGCGGAAAACCGGCTTGTTTTATGAGCTGGGCGAATTCCAGCGTGCTGACGGAGGCGTGCTCAGAGGGTTTGATGACCACGCAATTGCCAGCGGCGAGGGCGGGGGCGAGCTTGTTGGCGAGCAGGCTGAGAGGAGAATTCCACGCGGTGATGAGCACGGCGACGCCCAAAGGCTCCTTGCGCGTGAAATCGAACACGTCGGGCTGGTCTAGCGGGATGGTGTCACCGAAGATTTTATCGGCGGC
>JAKBAV010000043.1:7171-17633 GCA_021826225.1 Pseudomonadota bacterium
GCGCAACATCAGTGAGGGTGCTGTCCACGCCGGTTACGAGGTTAAGAACATCGCCGCCAGTACCGTTGAGCATGGCGGCCACACAACCGGCGGCGACATCGGCAACATGGATGTAGTCATGGACCTCGCTGCCATCTCCGGCGATGACGGGCGGCTCGCCGCGCCGGATCGCCTCATACATGGCGGCGATGCCGTTGGCGTTGATGGCGCGCTCATGCTGGCGCTCGCCATAGACGGAGGAGAAGCGCAGGGCGTTGAACTCGACACCGAATTTTTCCTGGTAGAACAGGCCGAGGCTTTCGCCGAGCAGTTTTGTGGTGCCGTAGACCTGGGAGAGCGGCGATGCCGTGGCGAGTGTCGTGGGGGAGGCTTCAGTAAGGACATCCGCCACCGTACCGCCATAGGCGGCGACGGAGGAGGAAAAGATGACGCGGCGGGTCTTCGTGATACGCGCGGCTTCCAGCGTGTTGAGCATGCCGGTGGTATTGACCGAGACGCCGAGCACGATCTGCTGCGCCATGGGGATGGTGAGGAAGCCGGCCAGGGCGAAAATACCGTCCACGCCTTGCGCCGCGTCGATGATCTCGTTGAGACGAAGGATGTCGCCGCGCAGACGTTGCACGCGCGGCTCGTTTTCGAGATGCGCGATGGTTTCCGGTGTGCCGAGGGAAAAATTATCGAGCAGGCGGACCTGCCCGGCACCGCCGGCGAGCAGCCGATCCGCGATATGTGAACCGATGAGGCTGGCGCCGCCGGTGATGAGGTATGATTTGCCGGCGCAGTTATGGTTCATGCCGTTTCCCCTTCGTGATATGGCTTACGGAACCCAGGATGTTTCGTTCAGCGTATTGCCGGGTGCGCGTGGCGCTTCCTCCATTTTGCGGATTTCGGCCGGCTGCGCCATGCGGCCTGGCAGGGCTTCCGGCGCGGTAACGCCGGCGGAGAGGTTGGCACCCTTGCTGGCGGCCGTGCGCCCGGCGATGCGCCCGAAAGTGGCACCGGAGACCAGGCCGGTGCCGGCCGGGTAATTATCGTAATATAGCCCACCGACCATCTCGCCACAGGCGAGAAGGCCTGGGATGGGGCGCCAGTCGGTACCGATGACGCGGGCGTGCTCGTCGATTTTGATGCCGCCGAAGGTGAAGGTGATGCCGCCGGTGCAGGTATAGGCGTAGAAAGGGCCTTTTTCGAGCTTGATCGCCCAGTTGGTTTTTTCCAGCGCCAGGCCAGTGGTGGAAATACCGTCCTTCTGCGTCGGATCAAAACCTTCCGAGGCCGACTTGGCGGCGGCGTTATATTCATTCACCGTGCGCAGGGCCTGAGCTTTATCGTCTATGTCCATCTGGGCGATAAGCGCTTCCAGCGTGTCTGCAACCAGCGGCTCGCTGGTGCCGTAGCGCGGCTCGAGCAGATGCTTCGTCTGGGAGTCAAATATCTGATAGGCTTTGGCACCCGGCTCGGCCAGCACGGCGCGGCCGTATTTGGCGTAGGTGAACATCGCGCCATCCTCGCCCTCGTTGACGAAGCGTTTTCCTAGACGGTTGATCATCACCCCGTAGAGATAGCTCAGGCGGTTGGAGCGATCCGTTAGCTCGCGCGGGGCGAAATTGCCCCAATCGGCGGAGATGGGGGTGGCGTGGCAGCCGCTCCACTGGCCCCAGGGCATGGCGCCGGCCTGGGTCATGGCCATGGTCAGGCCGTCGCCCTGGTTATAGGGCGTGCCGCGCACCTTGGCGCCGCCGACGAGCGGGCCGATATGCTGGGTGCGCATCTGTACATTGGCTTCAAACCCGCCGCAGCCAAGGATCACAGCACCGCCCGCGATCTCGTGAATGCCGGTCTCGTCCTTCACCAGCACACCGCAGACGGCGCTGGTTTCATTGATGAGAAGGGTGGTGACCGCGCTGCTGTAGCGGATTTCCACCCCCAAACGCTCAGCCGTGGCGAACCAGGCGGCGGAGAGGCCCACACCCTCATGCTCGGCGCGCACCACCAGCCCGCGGGCCCAGATGATCTTGTTGCCTTTACGCACGCCGGTGAGCGATACGGAGGGCTCCATCGGCACGCGGCCGACTTCGTGCATCCAGAATACGGTCTCCTTGGAGTTATCCACCAGCACGCGCGAGAGTACCGGGTCGGTCTGGCCGCTGGTGACGCGCATCAGATCGCCATGGAAATCCGCTTTGGTATAGGGCTGGATGCCCTCATAGAAATCCTCGAATTTTTCCTCGGCACCTGGGAGCAGGGGGCCGATCTCGCGCGGGTCGTCAAAGGCGAAGCGCAGCACGCCGCCGCTCCAATGGGTGTTGCCGCCGCGCATCTCACGCGGGGCTTTTTCCAGCACCAGCACACGCACGGCGCCATTCTCGCGGGCCGAAACGGCGGCGGCGAGGGCGGCATTGCCGGCGCCGACGACGATGACGTCATAAGTTGCTGTTGCCATGAAAATAATCCCCGTTTGGTTGTTCTGGCCTGTCTGGCGCGGCGTATAATCGTGTATACAATCATGTGCAAGGGCTGATTGCTATAGTTTCGCCATGGCTTCCGCCATCAGGGGCACGAGCTTTTCCTGGGCGATGAGCGCGTTGTAATGCTCGGCCACGGCGGCGATCTTGCCATCGCGGATGCGGAAGACGAACACATATGTGTTACTGTAACGTTCTCCATTGATGAGCCGTCCGTCCGAGACGGCTTCGGCCACCACCCGGTCAGCCTCGGCGGTAAGGGCGGTAATGCTGAAGGTCAGCGGGCCGTCGCACATTCCGGCGAGGATGCGGACCAGGCGCTGATAGGCAGCTTTATCCATGCTGCCGGTGGTCGTGATCCAGCCTGTCATGTCGGGTGTGAGCAAGTCATCCGGCAACGCGCCATTGGATACCGCCGCAAAATAGGCGCGGGCCAGCTGATGGTTCGGGTTTTCCATGGCAAGAGCCCCTCCCTGGGCAGCGCCAGTATGGGCCGGGAGAAAATGGCTGTCATTGACAAATTATGACGCCTTTCCATAACCCGGCCGCTAAGCAAGGCGGGCGCATGGCGCTATGGATAAGCCAACTTGCAGGGGGAACGCATGAACGAACCAGCGGATTTCGGGACGTTCGACTATATCATCATCGGGGCCGGGAGTGCCGGCTGCGTGCTGGCCAACCGGTTGAGCGCCGACCCGCGCAACAGCGTTCTGTTGCTCGAAGCAGGGGGCAAGGATGATTATCTCTGGATCAAGATCCCGGTCGGTTATCTGTACTGCATCGGCAATCCGCGCACCGATTGGTGCTTTACCACCGAGACCGAGCCGTATTTGAACGCGCGCCAGATCAAATATCCGCGTGGGCGGGTGCTGGGCGGTTCTTCCTCGATCAACGGCATGATCTATATGCGTGGCCAGGCGCTGGATTACGATGGCTGGCGCCAGGCCGGGCATATCGGCTGGGGCTGGGATGATGTGCTGCCCTTCTTCAAAAAAGCCGAGGACCATGTGGGTGGGGTGGATGAGATGCATGGCGCCGGCGGCGAGCTGCGGGTGGAGAAACAGCGGCTGCGCTGGGAGCTGCTGGAGGCTTTCCGCGCGGCGGTGACGCAATATGGCGTGCCGGAGACCGCCGACTTCAATCGCGGTGATAATCTGGGCTCGGGTTATTTCGAGGTCACGCAAAAACGTGGCCGGCGCTGGAGTGCGGCCGATGCGTTTCTGCGCCCCGCCGCGCGGCGGCAGAATTTGCGTGTCCAGACGCATGCGATGGTGGAGCGGCTCCGCATCGTGAATGGCGCGGTCGCGGGTGTCGAATTTCAGCTTGATGGCGCGAAATTTCTGGCGCATGCGCGGGCGGAGACGTTGCTCTCCGGCGGGGCGATCGGTTCCCCGGTGATCCTGCAACGTTCCGGCATTGGTGATGGCGAGGTCCTGCGGCAGGCCGGCGTGGCGCCGGTGCAGCATCTGCCGGGCGTGGGCGGTAATTTGCAGGACCATCTGCAGATCCGCTGTGCCTATCAGGTGGAAAACGTGTCCACCTTGAATGTCCGGACGGCCAGCCTGCTCGGCAAGGCGCTGATCGGCGCTGAGTATCTTTTTGCCCGCTCCGGCCCGATGTCGATGGCGCCGAGCCAATTGGGAGTGTTTCTGCGCTCGCATGAACGTTACGCCACTGCGAATCTCGAGTATCATGTGCAGCCGCTGAGCCTGGCGGCCTTTGGCGGGGCGCTCGATCCGTTTCCGGCCTTTACCGCCAGCGTGTGCAATCTGCGCCCGACCAGCCGGGGCAGCGTGCGGATTACCTCCGGCGATGCCGCCGCGCCGCCGCAGATTCGGCCCAATTATCTGGCGACGGAAGAGGACCGCCAGGTGGCGGCCGAGGCCATAAAAATCACGCGCGAAATTGTCGGCCAGCCGGCGATGGCGCGCTACCGGCCGGCGGAGTTCCGCCCTGGGCCTGAATATCAGAGTACCGAGGAGCTGGTGAAGGCGGCGGGGGATATCGGCACGAGTATTTTCCACCCGGTGGGCACGGCGGCGATGGGCAGCGTGGTCGGGGCGGATTTGCGCGTGCATGGCGTCGGCAAATTGCGCGTGGTCGATGCGTCGGTCATGCCGAGCATTACTTCGGGCAATACCAATGCGCCGGTGATGATGATTGCTGAGAAGGCTGCTGGCATGATTTTAAGTAAGGTTTAAGCAGCAGCTTTTTGAAAAAAGCTGCACCAAAACCTTTGTAAATGGGGACACGGGGTGTGAGTCCGGGGGACGCGTCCCATGGACTCACACCCCGTGTCCCCATTTACAAAAAACCGCTTTTCAAAGCGTCTGCTTTTACACCCGCTCGATAATAATCGCCGGGCCCATGCCGCCGGCGGCGCACATGGTGATCAGCCCGCGTTTGAGGTTGCGGCGTTCCAGCTCGTCCAGCACCGTGCCGATGAGGACGGCGCCGGTCGCGCCGATCGGGTGGCCGAGGGCGATGGCGCCGCCATTGACGTTGATTTTCGCGCGGTCGATGCCGAGATCGCGGATGAATTTCTCGACCACCACGGCGAAGGCCTCATTGACCTCGAAGAGGTCGATATCGGCCAATGTCAGCCCGGCGCGGGCGAGGACCTTGCGGGCGGCGGGCACCGGGGCGTTGAGCATCAGGGTGGGGTCGTCACCCACGTTGGCGGTGGCGACGATGCGGGCGCGGGGTTTCCAGCCCATTTTTCTTGCGTAATCACCGGAAGCCAGGAGCAGAGCGGCGGCGCCGTCGACCACACCCGACGAGCTGCCGGCATGGTGGACCGGGGTGATTTTCAGGCCTGGATGGCGGTTGGTGACGATTTGCGAGAAGGTTATGCCGCTCTCATCGGCGGGCATATCCATGAAGGCGGTGAAGGCGGGTTTGAGTGCCGCCAGGCCCTCGGCGGTGGTGCCGGGGCGGGGGTGTTCGTCATGGTCGAGGATTACGCGGCCCTCGTCATCGACGACGGGGACGATGGATTTCGCGAAACGCCCCTCGGCGATGGCGATGGCGGCGCGGCGCTGGCTTTCCAGCGCGAAGGCGTCCAGCTCCGCGCGGGTGATGCCTTCAAGGGCGGCAATCGCATCGGCCGCGACGCCCTGGTTGGTTTGCGGGTGGCGTGCCTGGAGGCGGGCATTGCCGGCCAGACTGCCGCGCTTGATGCCGGCGGCGGCCTGCTCGATGCCGTGCTGGGTGATGTAGGACATCATCTCCGTACCGCCGGCGATGAGCAGATCTTCCATGCCGGACATGATCTGCGCAGCGGCGAGGTTGGTGGCGGTGAGGCCGCTGCCGCAGAAACGGTCCAGCGTGACGCCGCTGACCTTCACGTCATAGCCGGCATCGAGCGCGGCCATGCGGCCCATGTCGCCGCCCTGCAGGCCGAATTGCGCGCTGGTGCCCCAGATCACGTCATCCACATCGGCGGTGTTGATATTGTTGCGCTCGCGCAGCGCCTTCAGCACGGTGGCGGCGAGGTGCTGCGGGTGCATATGCGAAAGCGCGCCCTTGCCGGGTTTGCCGGTGCCGCGCGGGGTGCGTACCGCGTCGATGATAAAGGCGTCAGGCATTTGGGTCTCCGAATTATGTAGTGAGCATTATGGTTTTGGCCAGGTTCAGCGGCAAGATGTCAATGAACCATGCCTGTCATGCAATGGCACCGGCCGCCTTCAACTCCTCGATGCGTTCCCATTCCAGCCCAAGCTCCAGCAGCACGCTTTCCGTATGCTCCGAGGCTTCGGGTGCGCGGGTGGTGATAACCGGGGTATGGTCGAACTGCACCGGGCCGCGCACCAGCTTCATCGGTCGGCCGCCATCGGAGGTTTCGACCTCAAAGAGCATGTCGTTGGCCAGAGCCTGGTCGTCGGTGGTGAGGTCGAGCAGGCTCTGGATGGGTGCCCATTGGCCGCGCATGGTCCGCAGGTGCTCGCGCCAGTAGGCGAAGGGTTTCGCGCCGATTGCCTCGACGATTCGGGCACTTGCCGGCGCCCAGTTTTCCAGCAGCGCCTGGACCGTGGAGAAGCGCGGGTCGTCGGCCAGTTCGGCCAGGCCGAGATGGGCGAAAACGTCACGGATATAGGGGCCGGGGGTGAGGGTGCAGAGGTTGATGGTGCCGCCATCGGCGGTGCGGTAATTGCCCATGAATGGGTTGGTGCCGTTGCAGCCCGAGGTTGGCATGCGGTTTCGCATCTGGATGCCGGTCTCCAGGGTCATGTCGATGGCCGAGCCGGCCGCCCACCAGGCGCTGCTCAGCAGCGAGACGTCGAGTTCGGTGGTCTGGCCGGTCTGGCTGCGGTGGAACAGAGCCGCGGCGATGCCGCCGGCGATGTTCATGCCGCCGATGGAATCACCGAAGGCCGGGATGGCCTGGGCCAGCGGGCCTTCGAGCTCGGCAGGGCTCATGGCATGGCCGATGCCGCCGCGCGACCAGAAGGCCGTGCCGTCAAACCCGCCGACCTCGCGCTCCGGGCCTTTATCGCCATAGGCGCTGCCACGGGCGTAGATGATGTTCGGGTTGGCCGCCCGGATATGCTCGATATCGAGCTTCAGCTTCTGGCGTGCGGCGGGCAGGTAGTTGGTGAGGAACACATCGGCGGTTTTCGCCAGCTCGTAGATGACCTGCTGGCCTTGCGGCGTGGAAACGTCTACCCCGACGCTGCGCTTGCCACGATTTGGGTGCTCCATCAGCGTGTTACGCTTGGGATCCACTTTTATGCCGCCGAGATTGACGAAGCCGCGCATCGTGTCGCCGCGCACGGGATGCTCGATTTTGATGACATCCGCGCCCCAATCGGCGAGGATGCCGCCGGCCGCCGGCACGAAAGTGTGCTGCGCCACTTCCAGAATGCGTATGCCCTTCATAACCTGTGTCAACTTCGTCCCCCAATATATTTTTCATTCTCATGTAGAAGCAGCGCTGGCCACGGCGCAACTGCGGAAGGGTGCCATATTTGCGCGGCAGCGCCAATTTGGGTGGGTCTGGTCTTGCTTGACACTGGCTTGGCCCGCGCCTCATGGTGGTTCCCCCCGCGCATGGAATGCGAAGTCAAGAAATGTCGACAGAGACCAGCACCGATCCTTGCCAGAGCGACCAAGCCAGGTGCCCCGCCGAAAATTTTATGCACGCCGCCACCGCGCGTTTCCCAGTGGGGCGGGTGCTGGATAGGCGCTCTGTCCGCTGTAAATACATGACGGCGATGATGCTGGATTACGACCGGGATTTTCCGGTGAGCGGCAACTGGTTTTCCGAGAAGATGCATTTCTTCGATATGAGCCTCTCGCAACGGCCGCCCGGTGCCAAAGGCTATTTTGACGAAGCCTTCAACGACTACCGCAGCCTCGGCAGAATATTTTTCCTTCCCGCCGGGCATCGCTACCATGGCCAGGGCGGACAGGGCCGGCAACAGAGTCTGTCGTTGTTCCTGCGCGCGGATATCGGCGATGAGGATGATTTCGGCGCTGTGCTGGCGCCGGTTTTGCCCAATTGCCTGCGGCTGGAGAGCGATGGGATTCGCATGCTGCTCAATCGCATCGCGCATGAGGTTGCCGAACCTGGCCTGGCTGCGAAACTGCTGCTGGAAGGGCTGAGCCTGACATTGCTCGCCGAAACCGCCCGGCTGCTGCATAATCTGCGGAGCGGAAATTTACGCAAAGGCGGGCTCTCGCCGCAACGGCTGAAAGTGATCGAGGAACGGATACGCGATGGTGACCGCTCCACCTCCATCGCCGAGCTTGCGCAATTATGCCATCTGAGCCGCCGCCAGTTGATCCGCGCGTTTCGTGCCGAAACCGGGGAGACGATAGGCGCATTTGTGCAACGCGTGACCATGGAGCGGGCGAAATCTGCGCTCCAGGACAGCGACAAACCGATCGGTACGATCGCCACGGAACTTGGCTTTTCCAGTGCCGCGGCGTTTTCGACCGCGTTTCATCGCAGCAGCGGGCAGTATCCGCGTGATTACCGAACGACTGGCCGTGCCGGTGGCGGCGAGGTGGAATGGCGCGGTGAGATTGTCATCTAATCCGCGGCATCGACAATATTCTGGATGGTTCTGGCGAACCAGGCGCTGACGGTTCTTACATCCTTGCGTGAGCTGGCGGGCAGGGGAAGATGCTTCGTATACGTTACCAATCCGGTGGCCAAAGCCGCGATTTCAAGAGCGCGGGCGCGGCCATCCGGCGGGCCCAGCCATTTGGCCAGCGGGGCAATGGCGCGCTCTTCGGTCACCCGCGCCGCGATCGCCACGGCTTCGGTATCACCCGCGGCAAAAGCAATCATCAAAGGTGGGCGTATGGCGATGCCCGGCTTCAGCAGGGCATCGGCCAGAGCCGCGCCGAATGTCTCGCGGGGCAAGGAAAGCACGCTTGCCACCGGCATGGCGGCCTGCAGCGCGGCTTCATAAAGCCCTGCCTTCGAGCCGAAATATTGCAGCAGCAGGGTGGAGCTGGTGCCGGCCATGGCGGCGATCTGGCGAATGCCGGTATCGCGGAAACTGGTCCGGGAGAATGCCTCCTGCGCCGCCTTCAGAATCCGCGCCCGGGTGGCCTGGGCGTCACGCTTGCGGGGCGGCTCTGTCGTCATTGCGTCAGTGATAGCGAGGATTGACAGGCTGGCAAGGGATGGTTAACTTATCAACTGATAAGTTAACCCGTGGCAAATAAAATTTCGGGAGAGAAAAATGGCGATTTTCGTGCTGGTTCATGGCGGCGGACATGGCGGCTGGTGCTACCAGCCCGTGGCGCGGCTGTTGCAGGCCCAGGGGCATATCGTCTACGCGCCTTCGCTTACCGGCCTCGCGGATCGCGCGCATCTGCTGAGCCCGGATGTCGATCTCGACACGCATGTTACCGATATCGCGCAACTGCTCGAATACGAGGACCTGCACAACGCCATTCTCGTTGGCCATAGCTATGGCGGCATGGTCATCACCGGTGCGGCGGACCGTGCCGCCAGCCGGGTCGGCCATCGCGTCTACCTCGATGCCGCGTACCCTGAAAATGGCATGTCCCTGCTCGACCATGCCCCCGCCTCGATCAGCCCCACCCGCGCGCTTGGCAGGATCATCGACGGCGTTGAACTTGTGCAGTTCCCCGATATGATGGGGCCGGAAGTCTACGGCATCACCGATCCCGCGCAGATTGCCTGGGCCAGAACCCGCCTCAGCCCGCAACCCTGGAAGACCTTCGAACAGAAGCTGCGGCTCACCAATGAAGCCGCCATGCGGGCGATCCCCGAAAGTCATATCATCTGCAGCATCACCAAACCGGGTCGTGACATGGCCCTGCTCCAGCACCGCGCCCAAGGCCGGGTCTGGGACATCGATACCGGCCACGACCTCATGATCACCGAACCCGGTTGGGTCGCGGACAAACTCCACATCATCGCCACGGCCGGGTAGGCTGGCGGCGGCCCTGGCAAAGGCGCGCATTCGGCGGCCGGGACAAAGCTTACGGGCATTTTCCGGGGCAAAACCCGTGCCCAACCCCGGTTGTGGCCTTTATCCGGCTCAGGCGTTGGGTTAAAGCCTGGGGATGGATGATGCGGTGAAAAATACTCTGCGCCATGGGCCGGACGGGCGCGGGCGGTTTGGCGAGTTTGGCGGACGGTTTGTCGCGGAAACGCTGATGCCGCTGATACTGGAGCTGGAAACGGCGTATGAGGCGGCGAAAGCCGATCCGTCATTCCAGACCGAGCTTGACTATTATCTGAAGCATTATGTCGGGCGGCCGAGCCCGCTATGGTTCGCCGAACGGCTCACCCGGGAGCTGGGCGGCGCCCGCGTGTATTTCAAGCGCGATGAGCTGAACCATACCGGGGCGCACAAGATCAACAACTGTCTCGGGCAGATATTGCTGGCCCGGCGCATGGGCAAAACACGGATTATCGCCGAGACGGGTGCCGGCCAGCATGGCGTGGCGACAGCGACGGTTTGCGCGCTGTTCGGCCTGCCCTGCACGGTTTACATGGGCGCCGTGGATGT
>JAKBAV010000153.1 GCA_021826225.1 Pseudomonadota bacterium
GGCGTAAAACCCTCATCACCGGCGCGGCGGGCGGCATGGGCCGCGCCTGCGCCCGGCTGTTCGGCAATACCTCGGACCTCGTGCTGGCCGATGTCGCCGCACCTTCTCTCGAGCGTTTCACCGAGGATCTGCGCGGCGATGGCTTTACCGTCATCGGCGCGCATGCCGGCGATCTGGGTGATGCAGCTTTGCTCGCGGCCCTGACCGCCGATCTGGCGGGCACGGAGGGGTTCAATGTCGTCCATACCGCCGGCCTCTCCCCGGCGCTGGCCGGGGCCCGGCCGATCATGGAGGTCAATCTGATCGCCACCGTAAAATTGCTCGATGCCTTGGAGCCCATTCTGCGGGCAGGCACGGCGGCGGTGATGATCGCTTCCAGCGCCGGGCATCTGATGCCGCATATCCCCGCAACCCTGGCGCTGCTGGACGCGCCGCTGGCGGCGGATTTTCTTGATAATATCCGCGCCGTTTACGAAAAAATGGGCGATGGCTCGGATTATTCCAATGCCGGCATCAGCTACTCGCTCAGCAAGCTGGCGGTGCACCGGCTGGCCGAAACCCGCGCCCTTACCTGGGGGCCGCGCGGGGCGCGCATCACCACCATCTCGCCGGGCATGATCCTCACCCCGATGGGCCGCAAGGAGGTCGCCACGCCCGGCGGCAAGGCGATGCAGGACGCCGCCCCGATCGGCCGCCCCGGCGTCGCCGCGGATATCGCCATGGCCGCGCATTTTCTCTGCAGCGATGCCGCCAGCTTCATCACCGGCTGCGATCTCAAGGTCGATGGCGGCTCCATCGCCGCCTTCCGGCACCGCGCCGCACCGGCATCAGGGGCATGATCGCGGGAGCGGTATTTACCCGCCCTTGTTGAGTCCCCCGCCCATCGCCGTCATGATTCCGGCCATCACAGCGCCATAACGCACCTCGCCCGCCGCGCGCGGCGCAGAGTTCAAGGGAGCCTAAAATGTCAGGACCACGTCCGTTGCCCCGGCTCGAGCCGGATAACCGCTTTTTCTGGACCAGCGGGGCCGACGGCAGACTGCGCTTCCTGCAATGCGCCGACTGCGCCACCTTCATCCACCCGCCGCGCCCCATCTGCCCGCATTGCCTCTCGGAATCCGTGGCGCCCGCTGTGGTGCCCGGCACCGGGGTGGTCGAAACCTACACGGTCAACCACCAGAAATGGAGCCCCGACATGGCGGTCCCCTTCATCATCGCGCGCGTCGCCATCGATGGCGCGCCAGGCGTGATCCTCACCACCAACATCATCGATTGCCCGGTCGATGCCATCGCATTCGGCGACAAGGTGGCGGTCTCATTCGTGCAGCAGGACGATGTCTGGCTGCCGCTCTTCAAGAAGGCGGTCTGATCATGGCACTCCCGCAAGCCTATATCACCGGCATCGGCCAATCCAAGGTCGGCCAGAAAACCACCCGCCACCCGCTTCTGCTCACCACCGATGCGATCCGCGAGGCGCTGGATGATTCCGGCCTCACCCTGGCCGATATTGACGGTATTTCAACCTATCCCGGCAAGATGAACGGCTATCTCGGTTTCTCGCCGGTCGGCTGCGAAGACCTCATCGACGCATTGCGGCTCAACATACGCTGGTTCAACGGCAGCGGCGAAATCTCCTCCCAACTCGGCGCCGTGGCCGTGGCCGCCCATGCCGTGCGCGCCGGGGCCGCCCGCCATGTCATCTGCTTCCGCACCGTGTATGAATCCGCCGCCATGTCGCGGCCGCAGGACTATCCCATGAACCGCGCGCCGCGCGTCGAGGGCATGAGCCAGTGGACCGCCCCCTTCAACGCCAGCTCGGCGGTCACCTGGGTGGCGCAATACGCCATGCGCCATGTCAAAAAATACGGGCTCAAGCGCGAGCAGCTGGCGCAGATCGCCCTTACCGACCGCGCCAACGCCCTGCTCAACCCGCGCGCCTTGGTGCGCGAGCCGCTCACGCTGGACCAGTACATGGAAGCGCGGATGATCGCGGAGCCGATGTGCCTGTTCGATTGCGACCGCTTCTCCGACGCCTCCACCGTATTGATCGTCTCCGCCGGCGACGCGCTGGGCGATGTGAAATGCACCCCCATCCGCATCGCGGCAACCGCCTATCAATCCGATGGCCGCCATAGCTGGGACCAGTCCGAGGTCATGGCCTCCTACCCGACCGGCGCCGAGTTATGGAAATACACCGACTACAAGGCCAAGGATGTGGACACGGTACAGCTATATGACGGCTTCGCCTTCCTCACCCTCACCTGGCTCGAAGCGCTCGGCTTCTGCGGCATCGGGGAAGCTGGGGCCTTCATCGAGGGTGGGCAGCGCATCGCGCGGGATGGCGAGCTGCCGCTGAACACATTCGGCGGACAGATCGGCGCCGGGCGGCTGCACGGCTTCGGCTTCGCCCATGAATCCGTGGTGCAGCTGCGCGGCGCGGGCGGCGAACGCCAGATCCCCGGCAACCCCAAACTGGCCGTGGCCGCATCCGGCGGCGGCCCGCTCGCCACCGCGCTGCTGCTGGCAAGGGATTGAGCGCCATGAAACCCGGCTACCGCCGCCGCATCGTCATCGACCCCGCCCCCGGCCATGTTTCGGCCGAGCTGGAGGATGATTACCATCGCATGCTGGTGACGCTGACGCATGCGGATGGCGTCGTCACCGCCGTGACCAGCGACATGAAGCGCAACCCCTGGACCATGTGCCCCGGTGCCATGGACCAGTTGCAGCGCACCTTTACCGGCGTAAAACTGGCCGATTTCGCCCGGCGCGGCGAGAAAACCCAGAACTGCACGCATCTGCACGACCTCTCGCTCTTCGCCGCCGCCCATGCGGCGGACAGCGCCCCGGTCGCCTATGACATTCTGGTGACCGACGCGGTGGATGGCGTGCGCGAAGCCAGCCTGACGCGCAACGGCGCGCCCTGCCTGGCCTGGACGCTGAAAGGCGAGGAATTTCTCGCCCCCGCCGACCTCGCCGGCCGGCATATGGGCCAGCTCAACGAGGTGATCGCGCAGCAGGACAAGGCCGGGGCCGAGGCGATGCGGATATTGCGCTGGGCCAGCCTGATCGCCCATGGCCGCACCCGGGCGATGCCGGCCGGCATGCCCGCAACCGACTTCCCGCTCGGCTCATGCTTCAACTTCCAGACCGGGCGCGCGGAGGAATCCTTCCGCCGCCCCGGCGCCGATATCGATTTCAGCCAGCCCGGCGCCGCGCCGCTGGCCGACCGCCCAGA
>JAKBAV010000154.1 GCA_021826225.1 Pseudomonadota bacterium
ACGGAACCGCCCCGCCCCCACCGGCCGGTGCATCGCCGGCGAAGGTGCCGCGCCAAGCTGCTTCATGCCCCGGATAAAGCCGCGTGCATCGCCATGGCGCTCCTCGATCATCTCCGCCCCCAGCCGGCAGGCATAGCCCGGCGGCCAGGGAAACGCCGCGGCGGCCACATAATCGCGCAAGCCGCAGGCCAGCCCCATCGCCGCATGCGCCTGCCGCCATTCGGCGAAACTCTCCGCCCCCAGCGTGGCGAAGGCCAGCACGCCGCCCGGCGCCAGCTGCCGCCCAAGCCGCGCCAGCGCCCCTGGCAGGTCATCAAACCACTGAAACGCCAGGCTGGAGACGATGAGGTCGAACCCACCCAGCGCCGCATCCGGGCTCTGGCCATCCATCACCCGGAAAATTGCCTTATCGCCCAGCCGCCGCCGCGCCTGGGCCAGCATGGCGGGCGAAATATCGGTCAGCACCAGCTCGGCGGCGGGAAACCGCGTTGCCAGTTCCGCGCTCAACAGCCCCGTGCCGCAGCCTATTTCCAGTATGCGCCGCGGGGCGCCGCCAAGCCGGACCGCCAGCCGCCGCGCCACCTCGGCCTGCACCCGCGCCACGGAATCGTAAACCGCCGCCTGCGTCTCGAAATCCTTCATCCCGCCCGCCGGATCACCGCCGCCGCGAGCGCCGCCACATTTTCGGCGGTATGCGCGGCCGAGATGCAAAACCGCAACCGGCTCGTCCCCGCCGGTACGGTCGGCGGGCGGATGGCCGCGGCCAGAAACCCCTCAGCCTCCAGCGCCGCAGCCAGCGCCAATACGCGCGCCTCATCGCCCAGAATCAACGGCACGATCTGCGTCGTGGAAGCCCCGGTATCAAACCCCGCATTCTGCAAAAGCATCCGCAACCGGGCGGCCTGCGCCTGCACATGGGCACGCGCGGCATCGAGACGCGGGATCAATTCCAGCGCCGCCGCCATCGCCCCCAGCACGGCCGGCGGCAACGCTGTGGCATAGACCAGCCCGCCACAGCGATTCACCAGATACTCCCGCAGCACCGCCGAACAAGCGGCATAGGCACCAAACCCGCCAAGCCCCTTGCTGAACGTTCCCATAACCAGCGCGTTCGGCAAGCCATGCGCCAGGCCGAAGCCATCAGCCCCCAGCACGCCGGTGGCATGCGCCTCGTCGATATACAGAAACGCGCCGTATCGTGCCGCCAGGACCGCGAGGGCGGGAATATCCGCGCAATCGCCATCCATGCTGAAAACCGATTCGGTGATGATGAAGCGCGGCCGCCGCAGATCCGCATCGCGCCGCAGCAGCGCCTCCAGATGTTCGAAATCATTATGCCGGAAACGGATCTGCCGCACCCCGGCGCCGATGCAGCCCTGGATCAGGCTGGCATGGTTCAGCCGGTCGGCATAAACCAAAGGCGCGGCGCCAAGCATTCCGGCATCGAGCAAGGCCGGCAGAATGGTCAGATTGGCCTGCACCCCGGACACGAAAACCAGCGCCGCCTCGCTCCCCTTCCCGGCCGCGAGCCGCGCCTCAATATCCGAAAATGCCGCGATATTTCCCGCCACCAGCCGTGAGGCGCCGGCACCAGCGCCGAGGCGCCGCACGTATTCACAAGATTTATTTATGAGTTCAGGCCTGAACGACAAACCGAGATAATCATTGGAGCAGAAATCCAGCAATTCCCGCCCATCGGCGAATTTTATCCGCCCGCCCGGCAGGCGCTCGACATCGCGCAGGCGGCGGCGGCGGTTTTGCGCTGCGAGGCCGCCCAGGGCATCGGCCCAGATATTGTCGAAATCCGGCATCGCCGCCCGCGCTACAGCACCGGCATGGCGGGGGAAAGCCGCCCGCCGAGGCGTACCGGCTCGATGCGCCGGGCAAGGCCCGTGGCGTCATCGGTTTCGATGAAGGCGCCGCAGAGCGTGGCGGGGCCTTCCGCCGGGGTCAGCCTGTCGCCGGGCATTTTGCGGATGAAACGGCCGGTAGCCGGCTCCTTCTGCATGCCGATGACGGAATCATAATCGCCGCACATGCCGAGATCCGCCGCGAAGGCGGTGCCGCCGGGTAAAATCTGGTGGTCGGCGGTGGGCACATGGGTATGTGTGCCGGTTACGGCCGAAACCCGGCCGTCAAAGGCATGGCCATAAGCCATTTTTTCGGAACTCGCCTCGGCATGGATGTCGAGCAATATGGCATGGGTGGTAACGCCGAGCTTGTGGCGCGATAACACCTCCTCCGTGGCGCGGAACGGGCAGTCCAGCGGGTCCATGAACAGCCGGCCCATGGCCTGCGCCAGCAGCACCTTGCGGCCATCCGCCAGGGTGACGAGCGCCGCACCCTGGCCAGGCGTGCCGGCCGGGTAGTTGAGCGGGCGCAAGAGCCGCTTCTCGCGGGCGATATAGGGGATGATCTCGCGCCGGTCCCAGGCATGGTTACCCAGCGTGATGACATCCGCCCCGGCGGCGAACAGGGCATCGGCCATGTCCGGACCCAGGCCGAAACCATGGCTCGCATTCTCGGCATTCACGCCCACGAAATCGAGCTTCAGCGCGGCCCGCAACAAGGGAATATGTTTGATCGCGGCTTCACGGCCGACGCGGCCCATCAGGTCGCCAAGGACAAGCATTCTCATAGCGGTTCTATAGAGAACGCGCGGATGGAATAACAGGCCGCGTCCAGCCCGGCGAAATGCTCGGCATCGGTGCCGGTGATCCAGGCGGTATAAGGGGCTGCATTGAGGGCGGCGAACAAGGCGCTCCGGCGCGCGGCATCGAGATGCACCAGCGGCTCGTCGAGCAGCAGAAGCGGCGCGGTGCCGCGCGCGGCAAGGATCATCGCGGCATGGCCGAGCACGATGCCGAGCAGCATGGCCTTCTGCTGGCCAGTGGAGGAAAACCCGGCGGGCCGGGCACTGGCGGCATCCGAGATCAGAAAATCAGCCTTGTGCGGGCCGATGGCGGTGGATTTCGCCGCCGCATCCGGCATCCGGGCAGCTTCATAGGCGGCGCGCAAATCATCCTCCACCGCCACAGCCGGGCTGGCGGCGAGCCGCCCCGCGATGAAGCAGCCCATGGCCAGGGCGACGCGGGGAAACGGGTCCGCCGCACCGGCGGCGATGGCGGCATTCAGCCGCAGCAGGAGCGCCACGCGGGCGGCGGTGGCGGCCACCGCATGGCGCGCCATGGCATCTTCCAGCCCGGCGAGCCAGGCGGCCTCGCCGCCTTCGGCCA
>JAKBAV010000044.1 GCA_021826225.1 Pseudomonadota bacterium
TCGAGCTCGCCCTGGGCCAGGCGCTTCATGGCGGCGCGCAGCGTGGCGAGCGGTTTGACGACCCACCGCCCGATGCCGAAATAGCCGCCGAGCGCCACCAGGGCGAAGCCGCCCAGCACGGCGATGAAGGTGAGCAGGATGGTCTGGTTCGTCTGCGTGCGCAGCCGGGCCAGCTCGCCGGCGGCCATGCGGCTGAGGGTTATGCGCTCGGCCTCCATGGCATGCGTGAGCGGCACGAAGCCGGGAGCGCAGCCCGCGCTGTAATCGCCGAGAACGGCCGCCGCCGAGACGCTGCTGGCGGCAAGCTGCTCGACTTCCTGGCATTGCGGATTGGCCAGCAGCGTATCGCTCTGGTGGCGCAGATCGAGTAGTTTTGCCTGCTCCGCGGGTACGGCCGCGGCGGCGGCGCTCAGATCGTCGTTGATATCCCCCTGCGAGACGGCGATGGCCTGCGCCGCCGCCTGCTGGCCATGCCCGGATGAGGTGAGCAGGATGAATTCCATCGCGGCGCGGATCTTTTCCATCGAGCCGGCGGCATCCGCCAGATCGGTCGCGGCCAGGACCACCGTTGCGTTCACCTGCTGGGCATGAGCGCCGATATCGTGCATCTGGCGGGCCACGAAGCCGAGCGCGGCAATGATGAACGCTGCGAGCATGGCCAGTGTGGCCAGGAACTTCATGCTGATCGGCAGATGCTTCATAACGCGGCCCTTTGTATCGGAAGCTGGCCGCTCACCCGTCGCCTGCCAGCACCGCGCCCGGCAGGGGCGGCACCTCGTTATCGCGTGGCTTGCTTAAAACTTGGTTGCCGTGGCGGAAACTTCCGCGGCGGCGGCATAATCGGCCTGGCTATTCGCGGAGCGCCTCGCCGATGAGCAGCAGCACCGGCCCGGCCGGGGCGGCGGCGGCGAGCAGCCCGGGCAAGGCGGCCAAGGTGGCGCGCCACAGGCGCTGGTTGGGCAAGGCGATGTTCTCGACCGCCGCGGCCGGCATGTCGGCCGCGATGCCGGCGGCCAGCAGGTTTGCCGCCAGGACCGGCAGGGTACGCACACCCATATAGACGGCGAATGTACCGCCAGCGCGCGCCAGGGCCGCCCAGTCATGCGGCGGCAGGCCGCCATCGCTGCCATGTGCCGCGAGGAGGTGCACGGCGCGCGACACATCCCGCATGGTCAGCGAGGTGGCGAGCGCGGCGGCCGCGGCGGCGGCGGCGGTCACGCCTGGGACCACCTCGAAGGCGATGCCGGCGGCGCGCAGGGCCGCCATTTCCTCGGTGGCACGACCGAAAATCATCGGGTCGCCACCCTTGAGGCGCAGGACCATGGCGCCGGTCTGCGCCGCTTCCACCAGCAGGCGGCAGATTTCCGCCTGCGGATGCGCCTTGCCGCCGCAACGTTTCCCGACATCAATGAGGCTGGCGGCGGGATTGGCCAGGCGCAGAACATCCGCGCCGACCAGGCTATCATGCAGGATGATATCGGCGCGTTCGAGCAGGCGCAGGGTTTTCAGGGTGAGCAGGTCGGCCCCACCCGGCCCCGCCCCCGCCAAATAAACATTCGCGCCACTGCTCTCCATACCCGGTTACTTGGTCAAATGGCCGAAATTAGCAAGGGAGCGATGCCTGGGGCGATTCCGCCCAGGCCAGAATTTTTGTCACGAAACTGGCACCGCGCTGCCATGCGGATGCAACGACCGTGAATTAAGAGCGCCCCATTACAGGAGCTTCACATGAAAAAGACGCGTCTACTGCTTGGCACCGCGTGCAGCACGTTCATGGCCTTAACGGCTCCCGCCATGGCGCAGGATTCTGGCATGGCCACGCCCATTCAGGGTATCAGCAAAACCGCCGCCACCGGGGCGGATGGCGTGAATCCAAGGCGCCAGTGAAGATTCCCTTGAAATCGCCCTATACAGTCAGCATCATCGGCCGCAAGACGATCGAGACGGCCTCGCCGATGACCACGGCCCAGGATATCCTGGCCCGCGAACCCTCGATCTTCGCGACCAATAACGGGCCGGGCGGCGTAAACCAGAAGGTCACCTACAGGTCGTTCAATTCCACGCAGTTTTCCGAAACGTTTGACGGTATCGGCCTCAACGATGCCTTCAACGGCGCCGTGACGGCGCAGGCGGATAATTACAACAACACGCTGATCACCGCGAATGATTTTGACTCCGTCCAGCTTTATCGCGGCATAAACAACCCGGCGGTGAACGGGTATGATTCTCTGGGCGGCACCATAAATTACAGTCCACGCACGCCGACCAACACGCCCGGCGCGGAAGTCGGCGCCGGTTATGGCAGCTTCAACACGTTCAACTGGCACGCCACGCTGAATACCGGGCTGCAGCATGGCGTGAAGCAGATTTTCTCGTTCGCGCGCATCACCAGCGATGGCTGGACGCAGATGGACAAGAATTCCGGCTCGAACCTGTATTATGCCGTGGACGCGCCGCTGAACGGCGGCGACACCAACATCTATGGTTCGTTCATCTATAATACCAGCGCAGGCGATGTGGCGCAGTTGATGGCCGTGGACCAGCTCTACCAGTCCGGGGACCGCTACCAGCTGCCGGGCTCGGATTATTACAAGCAGAATAACTCAACAAATTATGCCGGGATCGGGGGCATCACGCAGCAGATCACGCCGTATTTGAGTGTGGATGTGAAGGGATTTTTCGCGAAAAACGATTATGCCCGAAACTCCTTCTGCAACAAGACCTTCGCCGCATCGTCCTACCTCTACCCGGTGAATGACTGCAGCCACCGCGCCTATCATCTGTATTCCTACTACACCGGCACGGTGGGCGTGCAGCCGAGCGCCACGCTCGATCTGCCCTTCAATACCGTGACGTTCGGCGGCAACATCACCTCCAGCCACCTGCATTCAAGTGAATTCTTCTCGGCCAGCGCGCCTGTACTGCCCAATCCGCAGCCCAATGGTTCGGGTAATGACTTCTGGAACGAGCACGATATCCGCACGCTTGGCTCGGTCTATGCGCAGGACACGCTCAGCCTGTTCCAGAACAGGCTGACGATCACCCCCGGCGTGAAATATCTCTGGGCCGAAACAAAAGATACCGACCAGGCGGCGTATTACTACCCCTATACCGGCAGCGTTTCCAACAGCGACCATTATCTCTCGCCGACCGTGGGGGTAAATTATGAGTTCCTGCCCGGCGCCGCGGTTTATGCCGCCTATGGCCAGAACGTAAAATTTCCTGAAATAACCTCATACTATAACAATATAGCAACAAATAGCGGCACGGTCGAGCCGGTGCATACCCAGCCTGAATATGTGAAGGATTACGAGGCCGGGCTGCGCTATGAGCGCGGCACCTTCACCGCCTCGGCGAACTACTACTATGAGAACTTCACCAACACGTTTGCAAACTATACCGATCCCAGCACCGGCAACTCGACCACGACCAATGGCGGCAGCTCACGTTACGATGGCGAGGAGCTGCAGCTCGGCGATGATTTCGGAAATCTGGGAGCCATGCCGGGAGATTTTTCGGGATGCCTCAACTACGCGCATAATAATGCGGTGTACACCAGCAGCTTTGTCGATCCGATCAATGGCAACGTGATCCATAAGGGCGACAAGGTTGGCCAGGTGCCGGACAACCTGGTGAGCGCCGGGGTGAACTGGACCGATGGCAATTATTATGCCGCCATCGATGCCCGCTACACGGGCAGCCAGATGCTCTACATGGCAAACTCGACCACGCCTTCGGGTTCGACCCAGGGTGGCTATCTGCTCACCAACCTGACCCTGCAGGACACGGTGCCGGTGAGTTTCGGTGTCGCCAAATCTCTCGTATTCACACTGAACATCGATAACCTGTTCGGCGTGCGCTACTATGCCCAGTCCGATGTAAACACGAATAATATCGGCAACAACTACCGGGAAGCGCTGATTGGCGCGCCGCGTGCCGTGTATGGCGGCGTCACCATGAAGTTTTAAGGCCGGCCTTGGCTGAGAACGTGGATAGATCGTGTCTTGCTGCCGCGTCTGAACCTGACCGGTTCGGACGCGCCATTTTAATCGCCACCGGGCTTGAAATTCTGGCGCTGGCCGGCATCATACTGGCGCCCAGGCCGCCGGCGCCGGTGCCGCCAGCCCTGGTGCAGTTGCGTGTGCTGACGCCTGCGCCGGTACCCAAGGCGCCGGCCGCGCCCGCCAAACCGGCGCCTCCGCCGCCCAGACCAGTGCCGCCAGCCCGCCTCACGCCGCCAGTACCTTTGCCGCCACCGCATCCGCGCGCCACACATCACGTCATCCGGCATATGGTCGCCACGCCGCCGCCACCACAGCCCGCGCCGCCGCCCGTGCCGGCCATGCCGGCGCCGGTTGAGGCGGCGCCGCCGGTCTCACTGGCGGCGGAACAAACGGCGATGAGCCGCTATACCGGCGCGGTGGCGGCCATAGTGGATGCCAACCTCGTCATTCCGCAGCAATTGCTGGACGCCGCCCTTGCCGGCGACTGCACGCTGCAATTCACCCTGGCGCCCGACGGCGCCATCCTGTCCGCCGGCATACTCAGCCCCAGCGGCCTCAAGGCGGTGAACCACGCGGCGCTCGCGGCCCTGCTGGCATCACGCTTGCCGCCTTTTCCGCCCGGCATGCCAAGCGGCCCGCACAGCTTCACCCTTCCCGTCCATGTCGGCGCGGCGGACCAGGATTAGCCCTGGAAACGCCCTTCAATGCATGGCGTTGGCTTTTTCGTCGGCGGTCAGGGTTACTGTATTTTTGCCGGTACGCAGCAGCAGGGCCAGCGGCATGACGAGGATGGTGCCGAGCAGCATCAGCTTGAAGTCGTCGGAATAGGCTATGATGGTGGCCTGGCGGGTAATTACCGCATCGAGCGCGGCGGCGCCGGAGGCGAGGTGCGGGTTCCAGAAATGGCTGAGCGGGCCTGCCTGTAAGGCGTGGTTGAAGGGTGTGATGGCGCCGCCGATGATCTCGTGATTGACCTGCGTGTTGGAGGTCAGCAACGCGCTGGTGACTGAAATGCCCAGCGCGCTGCCCATGTTGCGGATGAGGTTGAACACGCTTGCCGCCTCGACGCGCAGATCCGCCGAGAGGGTAGTGTAGATGACCGTGCTCAACGGCATGAGGATCAGGCCGTTGCCCATGCCCTGGATCACGCCGTTGATCATGACCTCGCTATGCGAGACATCGGGCGTCCAGCGGGTGAAACTGACCATCGCAACGACCGAAGTGACGAAACCAACCCCGACAATCAGCCGCGCATCGACACGGTTCATGATCTGGCCGGCGATCAGCATCGCCACCATCATACCGATGCCGCGCGGACCAAGCAGGAAGCCGGTCAGCATCACCGGATCGCCGGCCAGGGTCTGCAGATAGGGTGACAGCAGGGCGAGGCTGGCGAAGGAGTTTAGGCCGACGAGGAACATCATGCTCGTGCCGATGGCAAAATTCGTATCCATGAACAGCCGCGGCGAGAGAAACGGCTTGCGCGCCAGCAGCATCTGCACGACAAAAATATAGAAGCCGACACCGGCGATGACGGCCTCGATGACGATTTCGGGCGAGGAGAACCAGTCCTGGGTCTCGCCCCTGTCGATGAGGAGTTGCAGCGCGCCGACCGCGAGGCTGAGGGCGGCGAAGCCCAGCCAGTCCACCCGCATCACATGTTCGCGCCTGGTCTCCTTGAGGAACAGCAGCAGCCCGAGTGTCGCGATGATGCCGAACGGTACGTTGACGTAGAACACCCAGCGCCATGACAAGTTCTCAGTGAGGTAACCGCCGACAAAGGGGCCCGCGATGGGGCCTACCTGCACGCCGATGCCCCAGAGCGACATCGCCACGCCACGCTTTTCGCGCGGGAAGAGTTCCAGCAGCACGGTCTGGCTGAGCGGGATGAGGGCGGCGCCAAACGCCCCCTGGAGCAGGCGGCACAGCACGATTTCCGTAACCGATTGCGAGGCACCGCACAGGATGGAGGCCATGGTGAAGCCGATGATGGAGGTGACATAGACACGGGTGCGGCCGAACCGCGTGACGAGAAAGGCCGTGGGCGAGGTGAAAATGGCGGCGGCGATGATGTAGCTCGTCAGCACCCAGTCGATCTCATCCTGGCTGGCCGACATCGAGCCCTGCATATAGGGCAGCGCGACATTGGCAATGGTCGAGTCGATGGCCTGCATCAGCGTGGCCAGCATGGTGCAGACGGCAATGGCGACGAGCGCGGTCCGGCTGTAAACCGGCAGGTCCTCGGCCTCGTTCATGCGTGGCCACCCTGCGGCGCGGCCATGGAGGTATGTGTAATTTGACTCATCCCTGCGGTAATCATTTGGTTTATTGTGACAGAAGCAAGCGCTTGGGTGAAGCCCTTTTCTCAGCCGGCCTGTTGCGGCGCGGCCGGTTGCGCCGCCGCCGTAATGCCCGCGCGGCCCGGGCGGATGAGCAGCACCAGCGGCATGACGACCAGGGTGAGGATGAACATCAGCCAGAAATCATTGGCATAGGAGATGATCTGCGCCTGCCGCGTGATGGTGCTGTTCAGCAGCGCCGCCCCGGCCGCATGGGCAGGGTTCCAGAAGCGGCCGAGCGCGCCGGATTGCAGCATATGGTTGAACGGCGTGATGGTGGCGCCGAGTATGGCGTGGTTGACCTGCGTGTTGGTGGTGAGCAGCGCGCCGGTGATGGAGATGCCGATGGCGCTGCCCATGTTGCGCAGCAGGCTGAAAACACCCGCCGCCTCGGTGCGCAGCGAAGTGGGCAGGGTGGCGTAAATGACCGTGGTGAGCGGCATGAAGATGAAGCCGACGGAAAACCCCTGGACCATGCCCCAGACGATGATTTTGGTGTGGGATACATCCGGCGTCCATTGCGCGAACTGGTACAGGGCCAGCGCCCCGGCGATGAAGCCGGTGCCGACGAAAAACCGTACGTCGATATGCCCGACCAGCCGGCCGGCGATGAGCATGGCGATGATTGTGCCGCCGCCGCGCGGCGCCAGCAGGAAGCCGGCGGTGATGACCGGGTCGCCCGAGAGGTTCTGCAAATACGGGGCAAACAGCGCCAGCGTGGCGTAGAGATTGAGACCGATGAGGAAGATCATCGCCGTGCCGATGAGGAAATTGCCGTCGGTGAAGAGCTTGGGCGAGAGGAAGGGTTTCGGTGCCAGCACCGTTTGCACCGCGAACAGGTAGAAGCCGATGGCCGCGAGGCAGGCCTCGATGACGATTTCACGGGCACTGAACCAGTCGACGATCTCACCGCGGTCGAGTACCAACTGCAGCGCCCCAATGCCAAGGCTGAGCGCGCCAAAGCCCAGCCAGTCCATGCGCATGGTGGTGTTGACCTTGGTTTCCTTAAGGAAGAACAGCAGCCCCAGCGTGGCCAGTATGCCGAAGGGGATGTTGACATAGAACACCCAGCGCCAGGACAGGTTCTGCGTCAGCCAGCCGCCGATGATCGGCCCGATAATGGGGCCGACCTGCACGCCGATGCCCCACAAGGCCATGGCGGCGGCGCGCTTCTCCAGTGAAAAAATCTCCAGCAGCACGGTCTGCGAGAGCGGCACCAGCGCGCCGCCGAAAGCGCCCTGGATGAGGCGGAACATCACGATCTGCGTAAGCGATTGCGACATGCCGCAGAGCACCGAGGCCACGGTGAAGCCGGCGATGGAGACGATGAATATCCGGGTGCGGCCGAAGCGCGAGGCAAGGAAGCTGGTCGGCGCGGTCATGATGGCGCTGGTGATGATGTAGCTGGTCAACACCCAGTTGATTTCATCCTGGCTCGCCGACATCGAGCCCTGCATATAGGGAAGCGCCACGTTGGCGATGGTTGAATCCAGCGTCTGGATCAGCGTTCCCAGCATTACGCTGGCGGTGATGATGACCAGCGGCAGGCCCTTATAGGCCGGGACAGGCGTAGTTTGGGATTGGCTCATGAGTGCCACCAGAGCTGCCCGGTTGTGATGCGCGTGGCTATTTCAGTTATCCAGACAGTAACGCTTACCTAAACCTATCAGAAAACCCGGCCGTGGTGAAGCCTGTTCCGCCGCATGGCCATCAGGATGAGACTAAAAATGACGAATATTGAGATGGATCAATACCCGCTCATCATATCTGCGCCAAACTTGAAGCGGTGGGCTGAAATGGGCTGCCCGCGATAGCAGAACATCCTGCCCGCCTATTTTCCCGCCGATTTTTCGCAAAAACAACAAACCATAAGGAATATTGCCTTGAAAATATCATATGGATTCATAACGGGCGCCGCCTTTTGTCTCGCCATAGCCGGGCCGGTCATGGCGCAAAGCACGGCGCACGGCGCGGCTCTGTTTTCGGCCGAGTGCTCCGCTTGCCATAGTGCCACGCCTGGAGAAAATGGCGTGGGGCCGAGCCTCGCCGGGATTTATGGCATGCGTGCCGCCATGGTGCCTGGCTATAAATACTCGCTGGCGCTGCGGCAGTCGCATATTGTCTGGACCACCGATGCGCTGGAGTCATTCCTCGCCAATCCCGCCGTGGATGTGGCCGGAACCGCGATGCCGCATCCCGGTACGGAGATGCATATGGCCATGCCGAGCGCGATCGACCGGGGCGATATCATCGCCTATCTCAGAACATTGCGGCAGTAGCCGGCCCGCCTTTGCCCGTGGAAGCGGGCAAAGGCATTACGCTACCATGCGGAGTTTCGCCGGAGGAAGCTTGATTGCGGAGATGAGCGCGCGCACCTCGGCCCGGGCAGCGACGTGAGAGAGCCCCATGGCGATGCCGATATTGGCCTCCTTCACATCCATCAGCGTGAGGCCCTGGAGGTATAGCTCGCGGAAGATCACGCGCTCGCCGAAGCCCTTGATGGTGCGGAAGCCGATGCGCTTGGCCAGCAGGTCCAGCGTTTCCCCCACGTCGCGCTTATTGCGCGCTTCCGAAGCGGCGAGGCGGTTGCGCATGACGATCCAGTCGAATTTCCCCCGGTCGCGGCTGAAGCGGGCTTTGCGGGCTTCCCAGACCATTTCGGAATAAATGCTGGGGTTGATGATGTCGTGGTTGTCCGGCTCGACTTTGGCCAGCATCGAGAAATCGACGAAGCTGTCGTTGATCGGGGTGATCAGCGTGTCGGCAAAGGAATGGCCGTAACGCGAGAGATAGGTATCGGCGCCGGGGCAGTCGATGACGATGATCTCGGCGCCGTCATCCTGCAGTTCCGCCACGGCGGTGTTGAAGGTTTCGCGGTCCTCCGCCTCGGCTTCCGCGCGGTGCTCATGGTTGGAGCGGTGCACGGCGCGAAAATCCGGTAGCGGCAGCGAAATACCCTTGCGCTCGACGAACTGCCGCCGTGCCGCCAGCGTACCGGCGAGCGTGCCCTGGCGGGCATCAAGGTCCATGGCGCCGATGCGATAGCCTTCGCGCAGCAGCGACACGATGATGTGGACCGAGGTGGTGGATTTGCCCGAGCCGCCCTTTTCATTGCCCAGGACAATGAAATAGGGGCGGTTCGCCGCGGAAATGGTCGCCATGCCTGCTCCTGCTCGAATCGTGGACCGACTCGGAGTTTACCCGAATCCGGTGATTCGGCAGAGAGTGATTCGTGCGCGGGCAGACAGCAGGGAAATACCGCTTATTTTCCGATGAGGATGCGCTCCACCAGTTCCTTAACAGTTGGAATGAACCCATTGGAATAAAATGGGTCTGTCGCAAAACGATGGGCGTTATGTCCGGCGAACATCAGGTTGTTCTCGAGCGCCGCATCGTCGTCCGGGGCGGCATGGGCCACGGCCTGGAGCGATTTCTGGATGCAGAAGCTGCGCGGGTCGGCCTTTTTACCGTTATCGTAATCCGGGCCTTCCTGGCTCCAGTTCGAGAACCGGCACTGGCTGAGGCAGCCCATGCAGGCGACCTGGTCCTCATGGATATGCTCGGCTTGTTCCGGGGTGACGAAGATGAGCGTCGAGTCAGGTGTACGCAGGGCATCGGTAAACCCGGCGGCTTCCCACCCCTGGACCCGCGCAAGGTCCGGTGCTGTGAGGTAGACGGAACGCTTGCGCGCGCCCACCCCGTATTCCACGACATGCTCGCCGACAGCCTCGGGCGAATAGGCCACCTGACGCTCCGAGCGGCCGCGCATCTCGCGCATGAAATCATTGTTCACGGCCGAGGAGTAGAAGCCGGTGGGTGAGAATTTGTTGAGGAACACGTCACCCGGCTTGAGCTTGAGCAAACGGTCCTTCCAGCTCTGCGGGATCGGGCTTTCCTTGGTGAGCAGTGGGCGGGTGCCGAACTGGAAGGCGATGGGCCCGATATCCGGGTTGCCGATATAGTCCTTCCACTCGTCCAGCGCCCAGACGCCGCCGGCCATGATGATGGGGGTTTCGCTCAGGCCAAATTCACGCATGACCTTGCGTAGGGCGACGAGGCGGGGAAACGGCGATTCCGGCTTGTTCGGGTCTTCCGAATTGGACAGGCCGTTATGGCCGCCGGCCAGCCAGGGGTCTTCATACACCACACCGCCGAGCAGCTCCGCCGCCTTGGAATAGGCGCGCTTCCAGAGGGCGGAAAACGCGCGGCCGGAGGACACGATGGGATAATAATGCACGTTGAACCGGGCGGCGATTTCCGCCAGCCGGTAGGGCATGCCGGCACCGCAGGTGATGCCGTTAACAATGCCCTTGGTGCGCTCCAGAATGCCGGTGATGACGCGCTCGGCGCCGCCCATCTCCCACAGAATATTGGCATGGATGCGCCCCTTGCCGCCGGAAATATCCCAGGCGCGCTCGGCCTGGGCGATGCCGCCCGCGATGCCGTAGGCAACCAGCTCCTCATGGCGGTCGCGCCGGGTGCGGCCGTGGTAGAGCTGCGGGATGATCTCGCCATCCTTGTCATAGCTATCCGCGTTGACCGCCGAAAACGTGCCGGCCCCGCCCGAGGCGGCCCAATGCCCGGCGGTGACGCCATTCGAGATGGCAACCCCCTTGCCGCCTTCGACCAGGGGTAGAATTTCGGCGCCGCCCATGCGGATGGCATTGATCAGAGTCATTCGAAAACCTCAGAACGGCCAGACGAGGGCCTGGCGCACGCCGCCACTGTATTACAGATTGACATAACGCGTGAAGTGCCATTCTGCGGCGCGAGGGCGGGTTTGGTTCCGCGCTGGACGCATATTATAGTCGAGGCCATGGAATTTACTTTTTCTGAAGATGAGATCCAGCGCTATGCCCGGCATATTCTGCTGCGTGAGCTGGGCGGCACCGGCCAGGCTAGGCTGAAGGCCGCCCGCGTGCTGGTGGTGGGAGCTGGCGGGCTCGGCTCGCCTCTGGCGCTGTATCTGGCGGCGGCCGGAATTGGCACAATCGGGCTGGTGGATGCGGATGTGGTGGAGCTTTCCAACCTGCAGCGGCAGATCGCGCATGGCACCGCAGATATCGGCCGGGCGAAAGTGGATTCGGCCGGGGATGCGCTGCGGCGGATCAACCCGCTGGTCGAGGTGGTGGCGCACCGCGCCCGGCTTGGTGCTGAAAATGCTGCCAAGCTGTTGGCGGATTACGATATTATTTGCGACGGCACGGATAATTTCGCCACCCGCTTTGTCTTGGCCGATGCCTGCGTGGCGGCGCGCAAAACCCTGGTCACGGCGGCAGTGCTGCGCTTCGAGGGGCAGCTCGCCACCTTCAAGCCGCATATTGGCGGGCCGTGCTATCGCTGCCTGTATCCCGCGCCGCCGCCCGAGGGGCTGGTCCCCTCATGCGCCGAAGCCGGCGTGCTGGGCGCGGTAACCGGGGTGATGGGCACGCTGCAGGCGACCGAGGTGATCAAGGAGATTACCGGGATCGGCAAATCCCTGGCCGGCTACCTGCTGGTATGGAACGCGCTGGATGCGGAATTCCGCAAGATTAAACTCGGGAAGGACCCGCAATGCGCCGTCTGTGGCTGATTATACCCCTGCTGCTGCTATGCGCGGCGGCGCCAGGCCCCGGTACCACCTCCGATAACGACCCAGGCACCGGGCCCGGGCCCGGCATTGGCGCCGTGACCAAGCTGCCGGTGCCGCGCTTTGTCAGTCTGCGCTCGGACCAGGTGAATTTCCGTGCGGGGCCAGGGTTTCAGTATCCCGTTACCTGGGTATACCAGCGCACCGGGCTGCCGGTGGAGGTCATCGGCGAGTTCGATGTGTGGCGGCAGGTGCGCGCCCCGGATGGCGGCACGGGCTGGGTGCATGAGGCCACCTTGCGGCCGCGGCGGGGCTTCTACATCACCGCCCCGCAGGTGGTGCTGCACACCGGGCCGAACGCTGGCGCCGGTGTCGCCGCGTATCTTGACCAGGGTGTCAGCGGCGACCTGCTGCGCTGCGATCCACATGCCGCCTTCTGCAAGGTCGGCATCGACCACCGCACCGGCTACCTCGCGCGGGGCGATTTCTGGGGCGCGTTTCCGGACGAGACCGTCCTTCCCTAGGATCGCGGGCATCAGGAGCGGGAAAATTTTATTCCCGGGTTGTCCACAGAAAAGGACTCGGCGCGCGCTTCCCAGGTGTTGCTGTAGGCTTCGGTTTTGCCTACTGTATATGGTATATCGCATGAGGGAGGCCACAATATGGAGTGGACAGACGACACCATCGCCAGGCTTCGCGCGCTTTGGGGCGAAGGCTTATCCACAGCCGAGATCGGCCGCCGGCTGAGCATCTCCAAGAACGCCGTGGTCGGCAAGGCGCACCGGCTGAACCTGCCCTCGCGCCCCTCCCCGATCCGCCGCACCGAGGGCGATGCAACGCCGCGTCCCGCCGCGCCCAAACGCGCGCAGGGGCCGACTTTGCCGCCGCTCGCGGCATCCATGGGCGCGCCGGTGCCTGCCTTGCGCGCCATTATGCCGGCACAGAAATTCACGACCCGGGCAACACCTTGCTGCTGGCCGATCGGCGAACCCGGCAAGCCGAGCTTCCATTTCTGCAATGCGTCGGCGGCGCAGGGTAAACCCTATTGCGAGGAACATGCCGCCATCGCCTATGTCCGGGTGCGCGACAGGCGCGAGGATGCCGCCTGAGCCCTGACTAACCGAAGACTGACCACCATTAAAACGGCGCGGCACCCGGTTTTCAGGGCAGCCGCGCCGTATTGTTTTCAAGATTCGGCATCCGAACGAAAACCGTCATAAAGTCAGCTTATCCGCCGGTCCCGGGCGTTGCGCTGCAGCACATAATTCCGTTGCTACCGTCTTAAAATTGAGCCTAAACTTATGCGCCAGAGCGAAAGTTCCGGCGATAACAAGACCAAAGCCTGGTAACACAGGTAAAGAACAAGGTGCGAAGATGGAAACGATGCAGGACAACAAAATGCAGGCGGACAATGCCGTGCTGACCGGTGTTGTAAAATGGTTCAATCCTGGAAAAGGCTACGGCTTCATAGCGCCGGACGAAGGCGGGAACGATATTTTTGTCCATATCAGCGCCGTGCAGCATGCCGGTTTGCGCAAGTTGAACGAGGGGGAGCGCGTCCGCTTCGCCCTGCAACAGCGGGAAGGACGGGTCGCGGCCATCGGGATCGAGCGGCTGCACTGAGCGGGGCTTAGCCGGCGGATCTCAATAGAGCGCGTGTGACTGGTCTCATCCGCGATTCGTGGTAGGTATTTTGCCCGGCTGGCGGTTTTACCGCTCGCCGCTTTGTGCTGTGCCGATTTTTCGCCGCTCCCCTCCGTGTCGTCGTGGGTCATGCCAACAAGCCCGCGCCTATGTTAGTTCTGCGGAATTCCGGGGCTGTTTCGGAAATGACGATTGAGGATTGGCGAAGAGAGCGTAGCGGCCAAACCGGCGCCCCTGCGCGATAACACTTGCCAAACCGCAACAGGTCGCCTCTGAAACAGCCTCTGCAGATAATGGAGCGGGGCGTGATGGATAGACTGGCGGGATTGGCGGCAGGCGGCGAGGTGGCTTTGCCGCTCCATGCTGTGCGGCCAGAGGGGCTGGAGGCAATGCTGGCGGCACTGCCGGATGCCACGGCACAGGCCGGGCTCACCGGCTTCAAGGCCGAGGCCGGCACCGTGCTGCGGCTGCCCGGTGCCGCCCTGCTCGGGTTGGGCACCGGCCCGGCCGTGCACGCCTTCGGCGCCGCCGCCTTCGCCCTGCCCGCCGGCTCCGTATGGCGCCTGGCCGGCACCGGCTATGACCGTGAGGAGGCGGCACTCGGCTTCCTGCTCGGTGCCTACCGCTATGACCGATTCAAGCCGGCACCGCGCGCCCCGGCCTTGCTCGCGGCGGACGATGCCGGGGCGCGCACTCGCGCCATCGCCGCCGGCATGAGCCTGGCGCGCGACCTGATTAATACACCCGCTAACCATCTCGGACCCGCAGCGTTAGCGGATGCGGCGCTGGCATTGGCTGCACGGCAAGGGGCGCAGGCTGAACGCGTTAGTGGCGCGGCGCTGGCCGCACGCTATCCCGCCCTCGCCGCAGTGGGCGCTGGCTCCGATCGCGCGCCGGAAGCGGTACTGCTGACATGGCAAGGTTCCGGCGCCGGCCCTGATGCACCGCTGCTCTCGCTCTGCGGCAAAGGCGTCTGTTTCGATACCGGCGGATACGATCTTAAGCCCAGCGCCGCCATGCTGCGCATGAAAAAAGACATGGGCGGGGCTGCAATTCTGTTGGGGCTCACCTCCGCGATCATAGCGCTCAACCTCTCGGTACGGTTGCAACTTCGTATCGGCTGCGTCGAGAACGCGGTTTCCGGCCACGCCATGAGGCCGTCAGATATATTATTAACCCGGTCCGGATTGACCGTGGAGGTGGGCAATACGGATGCGGAAGGACGTCTCGTGCTGTGCGACCTTATTGCCGAAGCGTGCAGCGATTCGCCGGATTGGCTGATCGATGCGGCAACGCTCACGGGAGCGGCGCGCGCGGCATTAGGGCCAGACCTTCCAGCTTTGTTTTGCACGGATGACGCCATGGCCGATGCGATATTGCATGCTGGCCAGGCAAGCCATGATCCGCTTTGGCGGCTGCCTTTGCATGACGGCTATGCGAACTGGCTGGACAGTAACGTTGCGGACATGAACAATGTGTCAACCAAGCCGTTCGCCGGCGCGATCATCGCCGCACTTTTTCTGCAACGGTTTGTATCAAAACAAGTTTCCTGGGCACATATTGATACATATGCATGGAACGATACGTCACGGCCCGGCCGCCCGGAAGGGGGCGAGGCGCAAACATTACGTGCGGTGCTCGGCGCGGTTGAAGGTTTCGCGCGGCGGGCATAGCGCTCCGCATTAGCCGCAATGCTGGCAGTACGCTATCGCAACGCCGTTAGTACGCGGTCGGCGGCGGCGCGGATCGCGTATTTTATTCGTGATGGAAAAAATGTATTTTTATCAATGCCAGAGTGTAATTCTAGGTTTCACAGCCGTAAATACATTGCACCAGGGTTGTGCCCGTTGTTAGGCCAGTCCAGCATTCTTGACTTTATGTTAATGTTCCGAACCGACAAATATATATTTTTATTGCCGCAACTATTGGAAATTTCAAATCAGATCGTATACTGACAGTCACGTGGAATGGAATCTCTCCATTCAGAACATTCACGTATTGTTTGTAATTCATCGTTTCTACCTCAAGGATAACAAAATGGCAGCAGCACCACTTTCCTCCGACCAGCTGGTCGGTATTCTTCGCGATACCGTGGTCGCTCTGGTACGCCGCGATGGCGTTGACCTTTCCGCGCGTCAGCTCGGCGTGTTTCTCACCTGCTACCTCAATGATGGCGCGCATACCGTGCGCGGCCTGGCGCAGGAGCTTAACGTGTCGAAGCCGGCCATCACCCGCGCGCTCGACCGCCTTTCGGAGCTGGATTACGTCCGCCGCAAGGTCGACCCGTCCGACCGCCGTTCCGTTCTGGTACAGCGCACGGTCAAGGGGGCTGCTTTTCTGCGTGAAACGCGCCATATCATGACTGATGCACTTTCCAGCAATAAAGCCGAAACCTCCAGCCGCCGCGGCGGCTAACCCCCTGCGCCGCCAGCACTTGATGCTGGCGGCGGCAATGCTGTTCGCGCTGCCCACCGCCCTGCTCCCCGCCGCCGTGCGGGCAGCGCCAGCGGACCCCGGCCCGGCAATGCAGCTCAGTGCCGCCGACAAGACACTGATCAACCAGATCGATGCCTATCTCAACAGCGAAAGCGCGCTTACGGCGAACTTTCTGCAGGTGGCCGATGACGGCTCCACCCGCACCGGCAAGGCCTGGATAGAGCGCCCCGGTCGCATGCGCTTCGAATACGATCCGCCCGATCCGCAACTGCTCATCGCTGGCTCCGGATCGCTGATCTATCACGACCCGGCATTGAACCAGACCACGAACATTCCGCTCTCGAGCACCCCGCTCGGCATTTTACTGGCGCAACATGTATCGCTCGATTCGGCTAATTCCGAGATCACCGGAATCGATCGCGAGCCGGGTGAATACGATGTCACACTGGCGCGCCGGGGCAAGGAAGCGCTGGGCCGCCTGACCCTGGTGTTCAGCACCAACCCGCTGGAGCTACGGCAATGGGTGGTCCGCGATGCCCAGGGCCATGAGACGCGGGTGAGCCTTTATAATGTCACGCCGGCAGGCCCCCTGCCCGACTCGCTGTTCCAATACTCGCTGCCTGCTTTGCCGACGCATCGCAACCAGTAGCTTTCCGGCCGCCTTGATGTAGAGAAGGCGGCATGAAACTCACAATTGCGACGTGGAACATCAATTCGCTCCGGCTGCGCCAGGCGCTGCTGCACCAGCTTTCAGCGGCATTGGCGGCGGATATCATCTGCCTCCAGGAAACCAAGGTGCCGGATGAGTTGTTCCCGGAAGCAATCGCTGGGGCGCTGGGCATGGGATACGCGCTCAAACGGGGGATGAAGGGGTATAATGGCGTCGCCATACTGTCCCGCCTGCCGTTGAAACTGGCCGAGGATACGCCCGACTGGTGTGGTAAAAGCGATTGCCGGCATATTTCCGCCACGGTGGATACCGGCGCCGCGCCGCTTACGGTGCATAATTTCTATGTCCCCGCCGGCGGGGATGTACCCGACCGCAACGAAAATATAAAGTTTGCCCATAAGCTGGATTTCCTGGCTGAGGCGCGGGCGCATTTCGCCGCCTACCCGCCACACCGCGCCATACTCGTCGGTGACCTCAACATCGCGCCACTGGAGCATGACGTGTGGAGCCATAAGCAGCTCCTCAACATCGTCAGCCACACACCCGTCGAAGTGGCCGGGCTCCAGGCGTGGATGGCAGAGGGCTGGTACGATGCGCTGCGCCATTTCGTGCCCGCAGACCAGAAACTCTATACCTGGTGGTCGTATCGCAACCGCGACTGGTCCGCTTCCGACCGCGGCCGCCGGCTCGACCATGTCTGGGTCACGCCCGACCTCAAGCCCGGCCTGCAAAGCCATAAGGTGCTGCGCGCCGCACGGGATTGGGAACAGCCTTCCGACCATGTGCCCGTGGCGGTATCACTGGAAGTCTGACGAG
>JAKBAV010000045.1 GCA_021826225.1 Pseudomonadota bacterium
CGGAAAAGCCGGCCCCTCGCACACCCAGGCGCAACCTGCCCGCGCCGCCTGCCCACACGCCGGCCCCAGCCGCCGCCGCGCCAGCGCAGGGCCGGATGCATGGCCAGGTGCCGCGTCCCGCGCCGGCCCCAGCCGCCTATGCTGTGCCCGCGCCGCGTCCCCCCGCGCTGCGTAACGTCGCGCGCGATCTCGCCGTGCCGCCGGCCTTCACCCTGCCGCCACCGCCCGCCGCTGCGCCTGCTTTTGGTCTATGATCGCGCAGGGCTGCGCCCGCGCAGCCCTCGCCATATGCCCCGCACCAATACGGCGGCCAGGTTGAGCCGCCAGATGGTGACGCAACCCGTCCTGTATCCGTTCTTGAACAGCGACTTCATGTAGCGCCTGCCGCTCAGTACCGGGTGCAGCACCACCTCCTGCGCCCGGTCGGGCAGCTCGGACTCATGAATCGGCGGCCACCAGTCATAGCGCGTGAGCGGACCGCTGGCGGCGAGAGTCTCGATCCGGAATTGCCGCAGGCTGAGCTCGGTGGCGACGAAGCATTCGCCCACCGGCCATTGCGAATCCGTCACAGGTTCGCGCCCCTGCGCCAGCCGGCACGCCGCGAGATGCCTGATGGCACGGCCGGAAAACACGCTGAAGCAGATCAGGTAGGGGCGGATCTGTTCATCCTGGTAGAACCGCCGCATGCTGGGGGTCCACCAATATACATCGACAGGCTTGTCGATGGGCTGGGCGATGAGGTCGAGCTGACGCTCGCGAAATACGCGCACCAGCGTGTCCAGGTTGATCTGCACGACGACATCATACTCCACCATGACCACGACGTCATATTCCGGATGCAGATGCTGGAAATGGTACAAAGGATAATCGGCATTATACCAGAACAACGCGCCCTCGCCGTAATCGGCGAAGCCACGGCTGGTGAGGTCGGCTTCATCGTAGCGGATCACGCGGGCAAACGCGGCGGGGCCGGCCGGGCCACTGGTTTCATCGAGCATGAGATAGATATCGCCCGCGCCCACCATGTCCCGCAGCCGCGCCAGTTGCCGCTCGACGAAGCGGTCCATGGCGAAGGCCTTGAAAATGACAGCATAGGACGATGTCTCTTGCATGCAGGCAGGGCTTTCAGGTCGTTCATGAAGCAACATGAAGCAAACGGCGGAGATGTTTACGGGTTTCCCGTAATGTTGGATTTTTACCCTGCCCGCGCGCCATGCAACCCTTGGCCGGGTTTGCGGGTTGCTGTCTCGTGCATTCACAAAGGTTCCCCTTGGCCAAGTCAGCCGTATCGAAATCGCCGACGGGCCGGGCGGCGGCCATGGGCGTACTGCTCCTTTCCGGGTCCAACGCCTTCCGCCTCGCCGTGCAGTTCATCATGTTCCCCGTTCTGGCGCGGCTGCTGGACCCGGCGGATTACGGGCTTATGGGCCTCGCCATGCCGGTGGTGCTTTTTGCCCTCACCCTGGGCGAAGGCGGCATGGGCCCGGCATTGCTGCGCGCGGCGGACCCGGATGGCCGCGTGGAAAGTACGATGTTCTGGACCTCGCTCGGCATCGGCCTCATCTGCGGCGCGGCGCTGCTCGGGTTGGCGCCGCTGCTCGGGCTGGCGCTGGGTGATGCGCGGATCACGCCGGTGCTCCTCTGGCTGGCGCCCATCATGCTGCTCAGCGCCTTGTCCAGCGTGCCTTCGGTGCGCATCCAGCGCCGTGGGGCGAACTGGATTTTCGCGACAGGTGATGTCGCCTCCTCGCTCACCGGGGCGGCCGCCGCCTTTGCCTGCGCCTATAATGGCTGGGGCGTGTGGAGCCTGGTCGTGCAGCAACTGGTGATCTGGACGGTCAAGGTCAGCGTGATCTTCCCGCTCTCCGGCAACAAGGTCGGCGGGCGGCTCTGCCCCGCCTCGCTGCGCTACCTGCTGCGCCACGGCACGCCGCTGGTGGGCAGCAACCTGCTCAACCTGTTCTCCATGTCGGTGGATGCGCTGCTCGTCGGCCGCATTCTCGGGGTCAAGGAGCTCGGCTATTACGTTCTGGCGTTTCAGATCGTGCGGATTCCCGAAGCGATACTGAACGGGCCGGTATTCCTCACCTTCCTCCCCGCCATCGCGAGGCTCGATACGAAAAGCCCTGCCGCCACCACCCTGCTGCTGCAAGCGCTGCGCATGATGCTCGCCATTTCAGCACCGCTGATGCTGGGGCTCGCCGCGACCGCAGGCCTGGCGCTGCCGCTGCTGCTGGGGACGCGCTGGCAGCCCGCCGTGATGCTGCTGATGCTGCTGGCCCCGCCGGCCATCGCCCAGACCCTGGGCTGGCTCGCGCGCGCGCTGCTCATCGGGCGTGGGCGGTCGAGCCTGCAGTTTCGCCTTTCATTGCTGAATGCCGGGCTTACCCTGGCTGGGGTGCTGGGCGGGGTGGCTTTCGGCATAGACGGGGTCGCCGCCGGGATCGGGATTTCGGTGATTCTGGGGAATCTGGCTTATCTCATCGCCGCCATGGCGGAATTGCGGCTGGGGGTGGCCCAGCTCGGCCGCGCCGTGGGGGCTCCGCTCATCGCGGCGGGGTTCATGGTACTCGGGGTGGCGGCGCTGCGGCTGCTCCTGGCGCATGCGGGATGCCCGGCAGTCGCGGCGCTTTTGCTGAGCATCGGTGCCGGCGCGCTGCTCTATGGCGGCGCCATCTGGCGGCTCGCGCCGGACCTGCTGGGCGCCGGGGCGACGCTGTTCTGGCGCCGCCCGGCGGTCCCGGCCGAATAGGCCTGCTTACGCCGGCGCCACGACGAGCCGGCCGCGCCGCGCCGCGGCGGCTCCGAGGCTGGTGACCAGCAAAATCATCGCCATGGCGATGATCGAGGTGGCGTAGGAGCCGGTATGGGTATGGGAGTAGGCCACGGCCGGCGCGCAGGCCACCGCGAAGGGCAGAATGAGAAGCTGGACCAGCCCATAACCCCGGCTGAAGCTCTCCCGGCCGAACACCTCCGAGAGCGCCGCGCAGAAGGCGGGGACGGCGCCCGCGGCATTGAGGCCGATCAACCCGATGATCACGGCACCCATGGCGAATGAGGGGTGCACCAGCAGCAACAGCCAGAGCACTCCGGAATTGAAGACCACGAGCGTGACCGCCACCGCCGCGCCGAGCCTGTCCGCCACCCAGCCGAACAGGTTGGTCCCCGCGATACCCATGAACGACATGGCGGAGAGCAGATAGGCGCCCTGAGTGGCGCCGAGGCCCCAGCTTAGCGCCAGAGGCACCATATGGACCGTGAGAATGATCGAGCTGACCGCCGAGGCCATGAAGGCGAAGGTGAGGCCCCAGAAACGTGGGGCCCGCATCAGCTGCACCATGCTCATGCCGGATGCCTCCGCCGCCGCGCCCGCCATGCCCGTGGCCAGGGCGCCGGGCGGATGGTCGATGATGAAGACATTGCTGAGCGTGGCGAGTGAGGCGAGGGCCGCCAGCATGAGGTAGGTGGCGGGCAGGCCATGCGTGTGGACCATCCAGGCGGAAATTTCAGGCGTGACGACGATGACGAGCGCCGTGCTGATGACGCCCAGCGCCTTGCCGCGATTGACCGCGAACCAGCGTGTGACCAGCGTGCCCGGCAAGACCACGCCCACGGCCATGCCGGGACCGATGAGCACCCCATAGGCGATGAGATAGAGCGGCAGGGTGGCGGTGGCGGCGAGCATGACGAAACCGGCAATGGTCAGCAGGGAGCCGAGGATCATGATCAGCCGCAGCGAGTAGCGGGCGGCAAGCGCACCGGCCACCGGGGCGGCAAGCGCGCAACACAGGCTGACCGCCGGAATGCCCAGAGAGGCGGCCTCCTGCCCGATATGGAGCCGCGACTGCACGGCAGCCAGCAACACGCTGAACGAGCCATAGATACAGCCGATTGTCAGGTTGAAATTGATGAAGGCGATGGCCGCCATCGGGATGGCACGCGGATGGTTGCGTTCGCCGGACGGGGCTTGATCTGCTGCTAACATGGATATTCCCTTCTATCCGCTCTTACGGGCGGCACGTTGATACCGGCCGGACTGGGCACAGGAAGTGCGGCAACCGGGAAATCTGATGGTGTGACCCTGGAAAACCTGTTGCACGGAGCCTTGGTGGGAATCAAGCGCCGGGCGCGGCGCGGCGGCGCACACCGTTGAGAAACAGGCCGACCGCAAAGCGGACGCGCTGATCCGTCTCCGCCTCATCGAGCACATTGCCGGAGACGATGATGCGGGCCGGGCCGCCGACCACCAGGCTGAGAAAGGCCGTGGCGGCGCGCACCGGCTCGGCCACGGCGATCTCGCCCAGGGTTTCATAGCGGGCGAAGAGCGCGCAGAGCAGGTCAATGGCCGGACCGGCGCCTTTTTCGAAGGATTCGTTGAAGAGTTCGGGGAAGCGAAAGGATTGGGTGCCGAGGATGCGCTGCAGCTTGCCGGCGACCGGCAGAGTGAGATTGGCGATCCGCAGCCGGCCGATGGCGACCAGGGTTTCCTCCAGATCATCCGTCACCACCGCTTCCAGCGCGGCGCGCGGCAAAGTGTAGAGCGTGATGGCGCGGCGCACGGCGGCTTTAAACAGCGCGGCCTTGTCCTCGTAATAGGCATAGACCGTGCGCTTTGACATGCCGACGCAGGTGGCGATCTCCTCCATCGTGGTCTGTTCGAAGCCGCGTTCGAGGAAGATGTCGAGGGCGACGTTCAGCAACTCCTCATGGCGCTGCGCCTGCTGGGCGCGGGTGGGCCGGCCGGCCCGCACGGCCGAAATTTGTACCTCGTCTGGAATCCTCTTGCCCTCCTCGTCATGCCGCTATATAATGAAACGCATCAGTACCACAAATAGGTGCCGCCCCGGTTTGTAAACGACCGGCCCGGTGCCGAGAAGGAGAAAATGCTATGGGAGAAGCGGCGGATAAACTCACAGGGCTCGTCGGCACGGCGGCATGCTACGATATGCCGTTCGCGGAGGTGCGGGCGGCGCAGGTGACGGCGATGAACGAGCGCTTCCAGGAGCGCCGGGATGCCATAAAGCTGGTCGGCCATCGGGCGCGCGAAGCCAATATGGCTGAAATCCGCCGCCATGAGGATGTGGTGCCGCTGCTGCTGCCGCATACCGCCTATAAGAGCTACCCGGAGGCCTTCCTGGCCGGCGAAAAATGGGACCGGCTGGCGAAATGGCTCGATACGGTTTCCACCTATCGCGTGCCGCCGCAGGACCCGGCCAGCATCAAGGGCATCGATGATTTTATCGAAAAGCTGGAGGCGAGCGGGCATTACGTGTCCTGCTCCAGCGGCACCACCGGAAAATCCGCCATGCTCGTGGCCTCGTTGAAGGATATGCAATGGTGCCAGAAGGAGGCGGTGGCCGCCTATAGCTGGGGTTCGGGCGTGCAGCCGGCGCGGGACCGGCGCATGTTCGGCCTGGCGGCGGTGGCCGTGGTGGCACGCAATTTGTTTACGGGGGATGCCTATACGGCGGCCCTGCAGGACCCGGCGCATGAGCGCTTCGCCTATCCCGTGCCGCCGATGACCGTGGGCGGGCTGACCGGCATGGTGGTACTGCGCAAGGCGATTGCCGATGGCACCGCGAAGCCCGAGGATATCGCCCGGTATGAGGAAACCTCGGCGGCGCGGCAGAAGGCTGTGGATGACGCCGTGGGGATAACGGCGCGGGCCTTGGTCGAGGCGCGGGCCAGCAAGTTGCATGTTTCGGGGCTGTGGGCCGGGCTGTATAATGTGGCGAAGGCGGTGCGTGACATGGGCTACGGCGCCCAGGATTTCAATCCGGAAAACTCGATCTATGTCGGGGGCGGGCTCAAGCGCGCCGTATTGCCAGATGATTATCGTGAATTCGTCTATGAGACGTTCAACATCCAGCCCGAGCGCAATTACCAGAATTACAGCATGCAGGAGATGCATACCGGCATGCCACGCTGCCAGAAAGGCGGGCGCTACCATCTGCCGCCCTGGCTGGTGCCGCTGGTGCTCAACAAGAATGGCGATGAATTGCTGCCGATGCAGGGCGGCGAATATGAAGGGCGCGCGGCGTTCTTCGATTTATCGCTGGACGGGCGCTGGGGCGGGGTGATCTCGGGCGACCGGATTTCGATTGATTTTTCCCCCTGCGCCTGTGGCGCGCGGGGCCCCTCGGTGCGCGATAATGTCGCGCGTTACGCGGACCTTGAAGGCGACGACAAGATCGGCTGTGCCGGTACCGTGGATGCCTATGTGCGAGGTGTGGCATGAGCGCCCCGGCGGACCTGGCGCAGACCCCCGTGGTTGCCGCGCCGTTCTTCGCGCGCGGCGTGGTCATCGAGGGCCGGGATGCGACCCATAAATCGCGCGATCTCGGCGTGACCTTCACGACGCCGAAGATCGACATGAACCAGGTGGTGCATCCGCGCACCGAGGTACCGCCTTTATTGAACGTGAAGCTGGCCGAGATCATCGATTTTCTGGTCGAGACCGGGCAGAAGATGATGGCGCCGGATAATCCCTACATGCAGGAATGTTTCGACCGCATGGCCGCGACACATATTCTGCCGCGCGGTGTGGTGGAAAATACCGCGCGGCATGCCGTTTCGTATCTGAACAAAAATATCCTGATGGCCGAGGTCGAGCAAAATTTCCCAGATCCGCGCGCGCTCGATGGCTGGGTCCCGAAGCAGGATTTCACCGGCCGGCGCAGTTTCGTGCGCGCCTTCGCGCCACGGCTGATCCATGTGCTGCCGGGCAATTCACCAGGTGTCGCCGTGAAGTCGGTGGCGCAGGGGGCGATGGTGAAGGGCATAAACCTGTTCAAGATGTCCTCGGCCGATCCGTTCACCATGGTGGCGATTTTGCGGACCATGGCGATGATCGATCCCGGACATCCCATCGTGAAGTCGATGTCCGCCGTGTACTGGCGCGGTGGCGATGCGGGCATCGAGCAGGTACTGTACCGGCCGCAATATTTCGACAAGATCGTGGCCTGGGGCGGCGGCGATGCGATCAATAACGTGATCAAATATCTCGGGCCCGGATTCCAGCTGGTTTCATTCGATCCGAAAACCTCGATCTCGATGGTCGGCGCCGAGGCCTTTGCATCCGAGGAGAGTCTGGAACTGGCCGCCGACCTCGCCTCGGCGGATGTGATGACGCTGAACCAGGAAGCCTGCGTCGCCAGCCGTTTCCAGTTTGTCGAGGGCAGCCAGGCGCAGGCGGATAAATTCTGCGCGGCATTGCACCGGCGCATCGCCGCGCGCGCGGCGGCTTCCGGCGATGTGCGGCCGCTGGACATGGATCTGCGCGAGCAGATCGAGACGATGATGATGATGGATGATGAATATGGCGTGTGGGGCAAGCCCGATGGCCGGGGTGTGGTGATCCGCTCCGAGGAGCCGGTCGATTTTCATCCCATCAACAAGACCGCGAATGTGGTGCGGGTCGACAGCCTCGATGATGCGGTGAAATACATCAACGTGGCGACCCAGACGGTCGGCTTCTATCCGTTCGGGCGCATGGCCGATTATCGCGACCGGCTGGCGAGTGGCGGGGCGCAGCGTATCGTGCATCTCGGCGAGGCCGGGCCAAGCACCATCGGCAATCCGCATGATGCGATGTATCCCATGCACCGTTTCGTGCACTGGATGGCGCATGAGGATGGCCGCGTTTCGCCTGACCCCGCGCCGGCATCCTTGGCCTGATCTCGATATTCATGGCGCTGGGCCGGGGTGCCGGCATCGGCTATGAGAGACAAAATATTTTTCGGAGAACCCCATGTCCTTCATCGCGCGCAACCTGGCCGAACGTATCGCAACCGAGATCGAAACGGATCATGCCACGTTGCTCGGCGGCACGAAGGCGGCTGACATACGCGAGCTGCTCGAACTGCGCGGCATTCTGCTGTTTCCGCGGATCAACCTGACCGACGCGGAACAGCTGGCTTTTTCGCGGACCCTTGGTGAGCTCGTCGAGCAGGGTGACAAAGGGCTCTACAAGGTGACGCTGGATTCGAAAATCACGCCGACCGCCGAGTATCTGCGCGGCACGGTGCTATGGCATTTCGACGGGTTCAGCGATGATGTGCCAGCGCGCGCCTCCATCCTGACCGCGCGGAAGACCTCGCCGGTTGGCGGGCAGACTGAATTCGCCAACACCTATGCCGCCTATGACGATCTGCCGGCGGCGCGCAAGGAAGCTCTGGGCAAGCTGCGCGTGGTGCACACCATGGCGGCAACACAGCGCGACGTGTTCCGAGATGCGCCGGCGGCGATGCAGGCGGTCTGGGCGAGCTTTCCGCCGAAAGTGCAGCCGCTGGTATGGACGCACCGCTCCGGCCGCAAGTCGCTGCTGCTCGGCTCCAGCGCCGACTGGATCGAGGGCATGGATAAGGCCGAGGGCCAGGCATTGCTCGCCGAGTTGCATGAATGGACGACGCAGCCCCGTTTCGTGTACCGGCATGAATGGCATGTGGGCGATATGGTGATCTGGGATAATTGCGGCACCATGCACCGGGTGGAAGCCTACCCCGATGACAGCGGCCGCATGATGCATCGCACGACATTGGTCGGCGAAGAGCCGATTGCCTGAAAACCGCCTACAGCGCCGCGAGCCGCTTTTCGCTTTCATCCCAGAGCCGCCGCGCCGCCGCGTCATCCAGTGCCTGGGCAGCGGGCTCGGCTTCCCGCATGTCGTGAAAATACCGGCCGGGATTACGCCCCGCTTCCGGCGCGGTTGCCAGCCATACCAGCGTGCGCGCGGGCTCGTCGGGTAGCGCAGTCTGCGCGTTTTCCATGTAGTGCTGCATTGCCTGGTCGCCATGGCTGGCGAAATTGCTTTTAATCCGGCCGGGATGCATGCATTGCGCGATAATGCCGCTGGCACCGGCGCGGCGCGCGAGCTCACGCGTGAACAGGATATTGGCGAGCTTGGCCTGGCAATAGGCGCCGCCGGTCGTGAAATTGCCGAACATGTCGAGATCGTCCCAGTTCATGCCCGGGCAGGCGGCATGGCCGGAGGAGGATACGGCGATGACGCGCACGTTCCCTTGCGGGGCGATGCCCGCGGTTTTTCGCAACAACGGCATCAGCTCACGCGTCAGCAGAAAGGGCGCGAGGTGGTTGGCGGCCAAGGTCGCTTCGATATTTTCGGAAGTGACGTAGAGTTTATCACGCACGCCGCCGGCATTATTGATGAGCACGTCGAGCCGGCTTGTCAGCGCCGCGATTTCGCCCGCGATGCGCCGTACCTCTTTCATTTCGGTAAAATCGCCGCGCAGGAAATCGATCCTGGCGCCGGGGGCCGCGGCGCGGATTTCCGCCTCGGCCTCGGCGCAGCGGCCGGCATCGCGGCCGGTGCAGATGACCCGCCAGCCGCGCTCAGCCAGCATGCGCGCGGTGGACAGGCCAATCCCGGCACTGGCACCCGTAACCACCGCGACCTGTTGCTCCGTGCCGTTCATACCACGTCTCCCATTGCATATAGGTACTTGTGAGTACCGTTAGCCCTGGTTAGAACCAGTCATGGCGCCGCGCAAGCCGCGCGGCGCCATTTCCCGCGTGGTTAATCCGGCGGCCCGAAGCGCGACACCAGCAGTTTATTGCCGTCGGGATCGCGGAAATAGGCGCCGTAGAAGCCATTGGGGTCGGGGCCGCGCACGCCCGGCGGACCCTCACATTTGCCGCCGAGTTCGAGCGCCTTGGCATGCACGGCATCGACCACGGCGCGCGACGGTGCCGAGAAGCCCACCTGCGTGCCGTTACCGGGCGCCGCCTCGCCGGCATAGGGCTTGCCGACCAGAAACATGCCGCCCTCGGCACCTTTATAGGCCACCACTTCCGGGCGCTCGAACACCCGGCGGGCGCCAAGCAGTTTGGCGATCTCATCGTAAAAAATTTTCGCGCGCTCAATATCACGCGTGCCGTAGCGGGCAACACCTAGCATGGTTTCCTCATGAATTTCGTTGTTGGACCATCGATGACGGGCCATATGTGGCCCGCGCCGGAGCATAGAGCACGGCCGGCGCGGCGTCGACCGTACCGCATGCGCCGGCGCGGATTACAGCATGCGAGGGTCCACCACCGTGCGGACCGGAGCGAGCGGGCCGGACATGTCCGCCATGGCGGCCGCCACGCCGTTCAGGCCGATGCGCTCACCGAGCCAGGCACAGACATCGACGCGGCCATCGGCGATGCTGCGCATGGCGAGCTGCATGTCCTGCGGCTCCTCGCCGCCGGCGAAATGCACGGTGAGGCGCTTGTTCTGCGCCGCAAATACGTAGAGCTGTTCAGGCTCCATGCAATAGCCACCCATCACGATGCGCGAATCGAAGGCGGCGGCGGAGATGATCTGCTGCAACAACCCGGGCAGGCCGACGCATTCATAGATGAGGTTGACGCGGCGGTTGCCGAGATCCGAGATGGGCTCGTAAGGCGAGATCTCGCGCGGGTCGATGGCGATATCCGCGCCCATGCGCAGCGCCAGCGCGCGCCGCGCCGGATGGAAATCCGCCGCGATGATGGGAGCGATGCCCATGAGCTTCAGCCCCGCGATGACGCCAAGGCCGATGGCGCCGCAGCCGACCACCAGCGCCACATCCTCCCGCGTGGGATGGCCCCGCCTTGCATGCTCCAGCCCGACCGCGAGGGGCTCGGTCATCGCCGCCATGTCGTCATCCAGATCCGCGGGAATTTCCATGAGAAAATCTTCATCCAGCAGCATCAGCTCGCCAAAGCCGCCGGGACATTCATGGCTGAAACCGATAACGGCATGGGTGCCGGATTGGCGCATGATGGGCACGGAGGTCACCTTGCGGCCGGGCTTTACTGTCCGCCTGCTGCCGGGGCCGTAATCCAGCACTTCGCCGACATATTCATGCCCGGGCACGAAGGGGCGGGACATGTCGAGGCTGGCATAGGCGCCGCCGAATTTTTTCGAGAGATCGATGACATTCTGGCCGGATTTGAGAAAATGCTGCTCGGAGGCGCACATGCCGCAGCTATGCGTACGCACCAGCGCCTGGCCCTTGCCCGGAACCGGCTCCGGCATTTCGCCCACGCAGACCCGGCCGTTCTGAATATAGGCGGCTTTCATTTTTCGTTTCCTTCAGGTTGCACGGGCAGCACGCCGTATGACGGATCGGAACGATCGCGCCGGGCGAGATCGTGCTGCATCATCGGGGTTACTTCACGTATCTCGTCGAATTCACGGATGGCGATGCGTTTATCGAGGCCCCAGTGCCCGTCGCGGCAGGACCAGTGGTCAACATAGCGGGACCACACCATCATCTGCAGGGTTTTATCCCCCTTTTGCATGCGCAGCGTGGCGATGCAGTAGGTTTCACTGCCGGCGCTCCGGCCTTGAAGCTGGATAAGAATATTAGTGACCTGGTGCGTGTGATGCAGCAGCCCCTGATGATTCTGGCAGATCAGATCGATGACGCCTTTGCCCGGCCCCTGATAATAGCCGGGATATTCGGCGATCCCGTCATCATGCCAGATGGAATGGCCCAGCGGGATATCGAGCCGGTCGACCGAGCGGCAATAGCGGTGGATATGGTCGGTAATGGCCTGGCGGGCGGCAAGGTCCTGGAGGGTATCTGTCATGCTCAGGCCTTTTTGCCGCCAAAAACCGATTTGCTGGCTTCCGCGATCATGTTCACCCGGGCCCGGCGTTGCGCCGCGGAGCTGGTGCCGAAGCCCGCCTCGTCATCGCGCAATCCCCAGTTCTGTACCGGGCCATGCGGCAGCCGTTCCAGCCCCAGCCTGGCGACATCCTCGGGCGAGGCGAGGTTTGCCGGGGGTGGCACACCTTTTTCGGCGAGCAGGGCGCGCAGGGCCGGCGTGTCCGTGGTGCTCATGGCAAGATACAGCACATCGACCCCGGCGGGGGCGAGCTCGGCCCACAGGCCTTCGGCGAAGCACAGATCGAACGCCTTGGCGCCAGAATAGGTGGCGAGGTTGGGGCCGCTGCCGTAGCACGCCCCGGAGCCGACAAGCAGGATGCCGCCATGTCCGCGCGCGCGCATCGGCCCGCCGAAATAATGGCAGCAGCGCAAGGCGGTGAGGATGTTGCGATTGACGAGATCGACCCAGGACTGGATGTCCTTGTCGAGAAAAAAGGAGCCGTTGGAGTCGGCTCCGGCATTGCTGATGTAAAGGCCGATCTCACGGTCGCCGGCGGCTGCCGCGATGCGCTCGAAGGCATCGGGCCTGGCGAGATCGATCGAGGCCGTGACGATATCGACACCGTAATCCGCGCGCAGGGTGGCGGCCAACGCCTCAAGCGGTGCCTGCCGCCTGGCGATGAGGATGCAGTTGAGGCCCTGCGCCGCGAGTTGGCGCGCGAAGGCACGCCCGGTGCCTTCCGAAGCCCCGGCAATGATCGCCCATGGGCCGTAGCGTTCGACAAAGCTCATTTCCTGGTTCCCCTGATGATTTTGTCATTGATAGCGCAGGGAATGCTATGCATCTATTACAATTTTTGCCGGTTCAATATAACGAAATTGTATATCTGTGGAGTCTTGGAGTGGAAATCAGGCGGTTGAGCTATTTCATGCGGATTGCCGAGCATGGCTCGTTGACCAAGGCCTCCAATGTGTTGCGCATTGCCCAGCCGGCACTGAGCCGGCAGATGCGGCTGCTCGAAGAAGAGCTTGGGGTCGCCTTGTTCAACCGCACGGCGCGCGGCATGCGGCTGACAGAGGAGGGCGTGGCGCTGCTGGCCTCCGTGGCCGGGCCGCTGCGCGAACTGGAGCTGGCGCTGCAGAACATCAAATCATTTCCCTTCACCACCGAGGCCAATATCGCCATCGGGCTGCCGCCGGGCCTCGCGGATATATTGGCGACGAAACTCGCCCTGCGCATCGACCGGGAATTTCCGGCCATCAAACTCTGCATCGTCGATGGCCTGACCGGGAGCCTGATCGACTGGGTAAGCCGCGGCGTGGTGGATTTCGCGCTGCTCGAGGGCGGCGCGCAGCACGACCAGCTGCATGAGCAGAAGCTGGCTGACCTGCCGCTGCTGCTGGCCGGGCCAATGGACAGCCACCTGCCGCCGGGCCGGGCGGTGGCCTTCGCCGATGCCGCGAAGCTGAACCTAATCCTGCCCTCGCATCATCTCGGCTTGCGCGCGGTCATCAATGACGCCGCAATGTGGGCTCAGGCGAAGCCCAACATACGCATGGAAGCGGATTCGGCACGGCTGATGCGGGATTTGCTCAAAAACGGCATGGGCTACACGATTTTGCCGGCTTGCTATATCGGCGACGAGACCGCGAATGGCCGCCTGCGGACATGGCCACTCGACGATCCGGCCCTGAGCATGGACATCGTTCTGGCGTCCCGCAGGAACAGCCAGATTGCCGGCCCGCGCGCCAGGGCGATCGAGGCATTGATCTCGCTCGTCGTCCTGGAGGTACTGGCTGGTTAGGTGGCGGCGGCGCCGCCAAGCCGCGCCATCTCGCAGCTGCGCTTGATATGGTCGGTATGGCCATGCTCGGCCGGGTGCAGCGACCAGACATGGCTCTGGTCGCGGATCTCGCCGATGCGCGCCGCCACCTCGTCGATGGTCCAATCCGGCTGGAACACGCCCTCGGTTTCCTCGATATAGGCGCGTGAGATGCGGCCGGCGATGGAGATCAGCATCTCGCCGGTGACGCTGCACGTTTCATGAGCGAGCCAGCCGACAACCGGGGCGACGAGTTCAGGCCCCATTGGCGGGTAGAATGACGTATCCAGCCCATCGGCCATGCGGGTGACGGCGCCGGGCACGATGGCGTTGCATTTGACGTTGTGCTCGGCGCCCTCGATGGCGGCGACATTGTTGAGCCCGATCATGCCGGCTTTGGACATGGCGTAGTTGACGGTGTTGCTCATGCCGTACAGCCCGCCGATCGAGGAGGTGAGCACAATGCGGCCATAGCCCGCCTTGCACATCAGCTCAAAGGCCGGACGCACGACGTTGAAGGCGCCGAGGAAATGCACATCCACCACGGCGCGGAAATCCTCGTGGCTGATGGTCGCGAGCGAGCCGTAGCGGACATTGCCGGCATTATGGATGAGAATGTCGATGCGGCCATATTTTTGCATCGCCATGTCGATGATGGCCTGGCCACCCTCGGGCGTCGCCACTGAATCGGTATTGGCAACGGCCTCGCCACCGGCCGCCTTGATCTCGTTCACCACGGTTTCGGCAGGGCCGGCATCGGCATCGCCGCCCTGCATGCTGGCGCCAAGGTCGTTGACCACCACCTTGGCGCCGAGGGCTGCCAGCAGCAGCGCATATTCGCGGCCGAGCCCTCTGCCCGCCCCGGTAATCACGGCTACGCGGCCATCGAATCTGCGTGTGGTCATTGCGTCTCTCCTGGATTTTGGTTCGCGCGCCGGTTGGTCAGCGGGCGTTGATACGACGGGTCGGCCGGGCTCCGCGCCGGGGCGCCATTGGCGAAAATATCCGGGACATCGGCAAACGGGATGGGCATCGTCGGCACCATGCCGGACCATTCGATCGCATTGGTCCGCAGGGCAATCTTCCATACGCCGTTACGGCGTTCCAGCCGGTCGATATAGCGTCCGCCGGCGATCCAGTTGCTCGCATCGCGGTTACGCGCGGCGAAGAGATAATATGTTTCGGTATGCGCGGTATCGCCATCGAGATCGATCGTGACATTAAGCAGGTTGTGATGCGTCGCGATCTGGCCGGCCTCGTGCATGGGGCGCGCCCAGTCATAGCAATCGGCCGGGCTGCCGACAAAGGGGCCGGCGGCCATCACGGCATCATCGTGGAAGGCGGAGAGGAAAATCGCACGGTCGAAGCGGTCCATGCCACGGCTGAAGCGGCCGAGACATTCGAGAATATCCTGCTTGTCGAGGAGCTGGTCGAGCCGGGCCTGGCGGGCTGCGTCCATTATTTCACCTGCGCGATGGGCTGCCAGATCGGCGCGCCGCGCTCGCCGCGCAAAGTCGGGATCACCTTGCCGTCGATATCGGTGATGCCGTAATCCGCGCCCACCTCGGCGGTGATGAACGTACCGCCGGAGCGCTTCATGATGGCCGGGTCGGCGGCCAGTGCGGCAATGACGCGGCCGGGGAATTCCGGCGAGCAGCCGACCAGCGGGTTGGTCACGGTGAGCTTCTTCATTTCCGGGTTGCGGTCGATATTGCGGATGGCGCGCTCCGTGAAGGTGAGACCCTGCCAGAGCGAGAGCGAGGCGATGTTATGCGGCTGCAGCTCGATGGCCATATCGCGCGCCATGCGGTCCACCGCGGATTTGCATGTGCCGAACACCACGCCATAGGTGTAGGTGACCCCGACATAGCCGGAAATGGCGATGATGAGACCGGATTTCTGCGGCACCATGATATGCGCCGCATGCCAGGCGGCGACGAAGTTCGAGCGCACGCCGACATCGACCATCTGCCAGTTGGAAAGCGGCTTTTCCCAGAATTTCTCAGGCTCGGTGAGATCCTCGGGCAAGGCGAAGGCATTGTTGACGAGAAGGTCGAGGCGGCCCTGCTCGGCACTCACTTGCGCGAAAAGTGCCGCCACCTGCGCGTCATCGGCGTGGTCGACCTGCACGGCGATGCCCTTGCCGCCGCGCTTGTCGATCTCGGCGGCGGTTTCGCCCACCGTGCCTGGCAGCGGATAAGAGCCCGGGGTTACCGTGCGCCCGGTGACATATACGGTAGCACCCTGCTCACCGAGCGCGAGCGCGATGCCCTTGCCGATACCCCGGCTGGCACCCGTGACCACCGCGACCTTGCCTGTCAGCGTTCCCATCTTTCTGCTCCCCTTATCGCTATTTGGCTGGTGCCAGCGCGGCTGCGGCCGGTGTCGTCAGGATCACACCTGCCAGGTCGCCCTTGTCGCGCCAGTCCGCCAGCAATGTCTCGAACGCTTCCCAGCCGGGACCATAGGGCTCGCCGGCGTAGAACCGCGGCTTGGTGTCGCCTTCGCCATTGAAATAGCTCGGCGTGCATTCGCGCTGAAAGGCCGAAATATCGACGGCCGTATCATGCACATGCTGCACATACGCCGCCTGCGCCGCTTCGCTGGCCTCCACCATTGTGGCGCCGCGCGTCAGCGCTTCCTTGATGATATAGGCGATGTGATAGCCGTGCCGGCTCATCTGCTCGGTAGTGCTGGCGTTCAGCCCGCTCTGGATGAAGCCGGTGAAAAACTGATTCGGAAAACCATGCGTCATCATGCCGTGCAGCGTCTTGTAGCCGTCGCGCCAATGGTCGTAGATCGATTTGCCGCCGCGCCCCTCGATCACATCGATGCCCCAGCGGCGGTCCAGATCGCTGGTGACCTCAAAACCGGACGCAAAGATCATGCAATCGATCTCGTATTCGACACCACCCGCGACAAAGCCTTTTTCCGTCATCCGCTCGACGCCCTGGCTGGCCGAGACATCGATCAGCTTCACGCCCGGACGGTTGAAGGTCGGGTAATAATCATCGTTGGAGGCCGGGCGCTTGCACAGGAAACGATACCAGGGTTTCAGCGCTTCAGCCGTCGCCTTGTCCTCGACAAGCGTCTCGACGCGATGGCGCAGCCGCTCCATAACCTGGTAATCGACCATCTCGCGTTTGGCGACCCATTGTTCGAGCGTCAGCTCCGGCCAGTTTTCCGCCGCGAGCTGGGCGTTGAGGTTGCGGTTGATCTCGGTCCAGATATCGCAGATCTGGTCCTCCTCGCCCTTGGCCAGCCGCTCCATGGCGGCATGCAGGAAGTTGATCTGGCGCGCCTTCTGCCAGCCCGGCTGCAAGGTTTTGACCCATTCCGGGTCGGTCGGGTTGTTCTTGCGCTCATCCACTGTCGAGGGCGTGCGCTGCAGCACGTAGAACGTCTTGGCATATTGGCCGAGATAGGGGGTTGCCTGGATGGCGGTTGCCCCCGTGCCGATGATGGCCACGCGCTTGTCGGCCAGGCGGTCGAGCACCGGCGCCCGGTAGCTGCCGCCGGTATATTCATAATCCCAACGCGCGGTATGGAACATTTTCCCTGTAAAATCACCGATTCCAGGAATGCCGGGAAGCTTCGGAATATTGAGCAGCCCGCCGGCCATGACCACGAAGCGCGCGAGAATTTCATCGCCGCGATTGGTCAGTATGCGCCAGCGCTGGATTGTCTCATCCCAGCGCAGGGTCGTGACCAGCGTGTGGAACAGGGCGGTCTCATAAAACCCGAATCTTTCCGCGATCAGCCTGCAATAATCGTAGATCTCAAAGCCGTCCGAGAATTTCTTCGACGGCATGAAGCCGGTTTCCTCGAGCAGCGGCAGATAGCAATAGGCATCATTGTCGCATTGGATGCCGGGATAGCGGTTCCAGTACCATACCCCGCCGAAATCCCCGGCATGGTCGATATGACGGAAGGTCGAAACCCCGGCCTGTTTCAGGTGATAGGCGGAGAGAATAC
>JAKBAV010000155.1 GCA_021826225.1 Pseudomonadota bacterium
CGTAACCGGTGCGAGCCCCCCACGGCATGTGCCGTTATCTACCGTTTGGCTTCCGCGACGCGCTGGGGCATCCAGAATTCTCTGATGGCGGGGATGACGAGCGGGATGTCGTGGTAAGCGGTTTTGAGGTACTCTTTTGTATCGATACCGTTTGGCGCTGGGTCCATGGGGGCGCCGATCTGTTCGGCGCAATAGAGCATGATTGGCAGCATGAGGCCGCATTCGATACCGCGTGCCTCGCGTAGCGGCGCCCAGGCGTGCCAGCGCAGCTTCATGGCGTGGGCAAATCCCAGGCACCAGGGCCCGGCGAACACGACGCCGGCGCCGGTGCGCTGGAAGATCGGTGCGTATGTTTGCGGCGCGGTCGAGAGCGTTTCGCTGATGGTGTTATGCCGGGCCATGATCGCCATGATGGCCTTGAGCGTTTTGCCGTGCGCGGTGGCGATATTACCCTTGGGCCCGAGCAGATCGAGGAACCATTCATCGGGCGGGATCGAGGTGGGACCAACGACAATGGCTGCGAGATAACCATCGAGCATCGAGGCTCCATCGATTTGGCGCTTCTGTTTTTCCAGCCAGGCGTCGAGCGTCTCCATATCCATCGCAGCGTTAGCCTGCGAGGTTCTGGCGCGGGCCTGCCTCATGCCGCAATGGCCTTCTGTGCCTGCGCCGCTTTCCAATTCCAGGGCAATAATTCGTTCAACGCATTTGCCTTCGTCGTACCCGAGACCATCCGCTCCAGAACATCGGTGAGATAGGTCTGCGGATCGAGATTGTGCAATTTTGCGGTGTTGATGAGAGACGCCAATATTGCCCAGCTCTCGCCGCCGCCATCGCTGCCGGCGAAGAGAGAATTTTTTCTGCCCAAGGCAATGGGCCTGATGCTGCGTTCGACTGTATTATTGTCCACTTCAACGCGGCCATCATTCAGGAACACGCACAACCCGGTCCAATGGCCCAGCGTGTAGCGGATCGCCTTGGCCAGAGTGGATTTGGCCGAAATTTCCGCCAGCCTGTCGAGCAGCCAGGGCTTGAACGCCTCCAGCAGAGGCAGGGTTTGCGCTTGGCGTGCAGCCACGCGCGCCTCGGGGCTGGTGCCGCGGATACGCGTCTCGATGCGGTAGATTTCAGCAATACGCAGCAACGCTTCGCCCGCGACCGGACAATCCGTTGCCTTATGCACCTCAAAAAACTTCCGCCGCACATGCGCCAGGCAAAAGGCCAGCATTACAGGGCCACCGGCGCGGCCACGTTTGGTCAACCGGTTATAACCAGCATAGCCATCAACCTGCAGCACACACGTCTTGCCGGCGAGATGTTCATCGACATGCTGACCCTTACGGTCCTCGGCGTACAGATACACCACGGCCGGCGGCAACGTCCCGCCCCAGGGGCGATCATCAATCGCATAGGCCCAAAGCCGGGCGATGCGCGTTCGTTGGCGGGTGCGGTCCTGGACCGGCAAAGGCGTGTCATCGCAGAAGATTTTCGGCGCGCTCAGAATGGTGGCGCTGAGCAATTCATGCAGTGGCTTGCACCACCAGGCCAGCCGGGCAACCCAATGCACCAAAGTCGAGCGGTCGAGCATAATCCCCTGGCCGGCCAGCATCTGCGCCTGCCGGTTCAGCGGCATGTGCCAGGCGAATTTCATCACCGTCACATGCACCAGCAGTGCCGGGGTTGGCAGCCCGCCATCGACCGGCCGCGGCGGCGCCTTGGCCTGCACCACCGCGCCCTCGCAAGAGCGGCAGCCATAGCGCGGCCGGTGAATGCGTTTTACGCGCAACACCGCCGGCACCACGTCCAGCATCTCGCTCACATCCTCGCCAATCTGGTGCAGCTTGTTCTGGCAGCAGGGGCAAGTCTTGCGCTCCGGCTCGATCGTAATGTCGACGCGCGGCAGATGCGCCGGCAGCCCGCCGATATTGCGTACCGCTTTGGGCCGCCGCGGCTGGTTTGAATTCGCCGGCGCTGGTAATTTAGCGGGTTCTACCTCTGTCGCCGAAAGATCATCCAAACCGAGCGGCAGCTGGTTCGCCGGCTCCACCTGTTTCTCGGATCGCGCGCCAAACAAGGCCCGCTTCAAAGCTGCCACGACCGACCGCAGGCTTTCGTTCTCTGCTTGCAATGCCGCGTTCAACGCCAGCAAATGCGCCGGATCATGCGAGAGATTTTGGCCATCCGACATGCCGGAAACTTACCAAAAACGCCCGGTGTTTCGCCAGAAAATTAAGGCGCGTTCGACAATTTTTCCGCCCCAGCCGTTGGCCGCGCCGGGGCCGGCGAGCGCGCGGGTATTTGCGTCCAATCCATGCCGGCAACCAGCATGCGCAGCTGCGCGGTGCTCAACGTGACCGCCCCATCCTGCACCGGCGGCCAGATAAAGCCGCCAGCCTCCAGCCGCTTTGTCACCAGACAGAGGCCAGAACCATCCCAAAGCAGCAGCTTGACGCGGTCCGCGCGCTTGGCCCGGAAGACAAAAACATCACCCGCGAATGGGTCACATGCCAGAAGCTTCGCCACCATGGCGACGAGCCCATCCATGCCTTTGCGAAAATCAACCGGCCGGGATGCCACCATCACCCGCAGGCCCGGTTTGGAAGGTAGGCCCAGAATCATCGTGCCGGCCCAATCAGGCCAAGCACCTGACGTAAAACCTCCGGGTCGACCGCCCCCTCCACCCGCACCCGGGCCCGGCCGATCTCTACCTCGATCAATCCCGCAGCCAGCCCCCTGGTAGAAGGCGGCGCAGTCATATCCGCAGCAATAGCGGCAGGCTCGGCAGCCCCGTCTTCAACCCGCAACGGAACAAAAGCCGGCGCGCTCTGAACCGCAAGCTCACTCAGCGCCTCCCGGCGCCATGTCCAAAGCAAGCCACGGCTGACACCATAACGGCGCGCCACCTCCACGATCTTCACGCCAGGCGCCATACTCGCGGAAAGTATCTCCGCCTTCTCCGCCGGCTTCCAATCCCGCCGGCGCCGCCGCCCGGTAATCAACTCAACCCGCTGGTACTCAGCATCCTGATGACTGTGCTGATGCATGGCATTAGGACCGTCTCTATCCACAATATCACCTCACCCAAATTCAGGGCTGCAGTGTCCAGAAATTAACGCCGCGCCGCGAGGTGGGGAGCTCGCATCGGTTACC
>JAKBAV010000156.1 GCA_021826225.1 Pseudomonadota bacterium
AGGGGATTCGAACCCCTGTTACCGCCGTGAGAGGGCAGCGTCCTAGGCCTCTAGACGAACGGGACAAGAGGTGGCGGCCCTGCTACGCGTCCAGGCGCGCCGCGTCAAGCCGGGGCGGCGTCTGTTATGAAGAAACCTGCCGAAACGCGGCCTTGCCAGCTTTCCGCACGCAGATGTCCGGCCAGGTGCAGCGGCGCTCCACCGGCGTGGTCCAGGGCTTGCGCCAGCGGGCCTTCCTTGGCGCGGAACAGCATCGCCTTCAGCCGGCCGCCGCCTTCACCCTCCAGCATGGCGCGGATGGTGCCGCCATCCTTGCCGATGCGGTCGGACCGCACCACCCGTGCCCGTTGCAGCACGAAAAGCGGCTCGGCATTGCCGTTGCCGAATGGCCCCAGCCGCGCGACCAGCTGTGCCAGTGCCGCATCCGCGCCGGCCACGCCGAGCACGCCATCCAGCATCAGTTCGGCACTTTGCGGTAATTGTGCAGCCTTGGCGAGGCGTTCGTTCATGAAGGCGTGGAATGCCGCGAGGCCGGTGGCCGGGAGTGAAAATCCCGCCGCCATGGCGTGGCCGCCGCCGGTTGTCAGCAGCCCGCTCTGGCGCGCGGCGATAATCGCAGCACCCAGATCAATCCCTGGCACGGACCGCCCGGAGCCCTTGGCGATACCATCGGTAATGCCCGCCACCAGCGCCGGGCGGTTGAATTTTTCCTTCACCCGCCCCGCGGCGATGCCGACCACCCCGGTATGCCAGCCTTGCTCGGCCAGCAGCAGCACGCCATGGCCCGCTGCCATCTGCGCCTCGCCTTGTCCCAGCGCCTCGGCGGTTACGGCGGCCTCCACGAGCTGGCGCTGCTTGTTCACCGTATCCAGCGTCTCGGCCAGTTCGGCGGCAAGCCCGGCATCCTCGGTCAGCAGCAGGCGCAGCCCCATATCGGCCTGCGCGATGCGCCCGGCGGCATTGATGCGCGGCCCCAGGGCAAAACCGCAATTCATCGCGGTCGGGGCCTCGGCGAGCTTCGCCACCGCGAGCAGCGCCGCTATGCCCGGCCGCGCCCGCTGTGCCATCACGCGCAGCCCCTGCATCACGAAAGCGCGGTTCAGCCCGGTCAGCGGCATAACGTCGCACACCGTCGCCAGCGCCACGAGGTCGAGATACGCGCGCAGATCCGGCTCCTCCCGCTGGCTGAAAAATCCGCGTTGCCGCAACGTGCGCAGCAGCGCCACGCAGGCGAGAAAGGTGACCGCCGCGGCGCAGATCTGGGTGAGGCCGGAGCCGCAATCCAGCCGGTTGGGGTTGACCAGCGCCCGGATTGGCGGGAGCACCCCCTCCGATTTATGATGATCGAACACCACGATATCAGCGAGGTTGTGCAGCGGCGCGAAGGCGGCATGGCCGGCCGTCCCGCAATCCACGCATACCAGCAGCCGCGCCCCGCGCTCCGCCATGGTGCGTAACGCCTCGCTGTTGGGCCCGTAGCCCTCCAGGATGCGGTCCGGGACATGGTGGTACACCGTGCAGCCCAGCCGGCGCAGGAGCGAGACGAGCAAAGCCGCGCTGCAGGCGCCATCCACATCGTAATCGCCGAATACGCCGATCGGCTCGCCCGCCAGCACCGCATCGGCCAGCCGCGTGGCGGCGATATCCATATCGACGATGCTGGACGGGTCGGGCATCAGCGCCCGCAATGTTGGTTCGAGGAATACCGGCGCATCGGCCACGTCCACGCCACGCGCCGCGAGCAGCCGCCCCATCAGCTCCGGCAGGCCGAGCTGCTGCGCCAGCCCCTGGCCCAGCCTTTCCTCGCGTGCCGGCCGCCATACCCAGCTCTTGCCAGTCAGGCTCCGCGCCACTCCCAAAGCATGATCATTCATCCCCTTGCTTCAATCCGGGGCGCCGAGTCGCGCAAGCATCATGGCCCGATCAGCTCGAACTGCATTGTGGCATCCACCCTGGTATGGTTGGCGGTGGTACCGGGCGGGAAGGGTGGCAGCCTGGCGCCATGCGCGAACAGGCCGAGCCACGCCTGGTCGAGGAAGGTGGAGCCGGAGCTGTTCAGCATATGCAGCCCCGTAACATTGCCCGCGCGGTCTACAGTGAATTCGATCTCGACACTGCCCTGCTGGCCCTGCTCGGCCGCGGCCTGCGGGTAATATTTATGCTCATTCACCCATTTGCTGAGCTCGGCATCCCAATCCGCGCCGATATCGCCCTTCACCGTCAGCTCCGGCCCCATTACGGCCTGGGCGTCGGTCTGCGGCAGGTCGAGGTTGAGCGCCCGGCGTGCCGGCGGGGCAGGGGTGAGGGGCGAGGGGCTGCCATAGGACATGCCGGTCATCATCATGGCATAATGCGGCGGCGCCGGGTGCGGCCGGGCAACCGGCTGGGGGTGCGGCGGTGGCGGCGGCAGGGTCGCCAGCTCGTTCAGCGGCATGGCCAGGTTCACCTCCGGCTGCTGTGCCGCAGGGGGGGGTGGGGGCGGCGGCGGCGTGGTGGGGGATTGCGCCGGCTGGGGTGGGCCTTGGTGCGGGGCAGGGGGCGCCATGGCCTGCTGCGCCCCGCCTTTATCGAACACCATGGAAATGCCGGGCGGCGATTGCTGCTCCTGCGGCATGGGCCGCTCGCGCGTGTATATGGCGAGGCCGAGCGCCAGCACGTGCAGCAGCACGGCAGCCCCCCAGGCCCAGGGCAGCCAGTCGCGCCGGTGCGTCGGCCCGGCCAGCCGTTCAGCGGCGGGTGCAAAAATAGCCGGTGGCTCAGTAACCGGGCTGGTAATAATAGCTGGGCGGTGGCGGGGGAGGCGCGTAATAGCCCTGTGGCGGGCCATAACCCTGCCCCTCAGGCTGCTGAATCGACTCGCCATGTCCCACCATGCACTGTGCATAGGCGACGTCATAGCGTTCCTGCAGGGAGTCCGCACCAGCCTGCGTGTTATTTCCCGCAACCGAAGCGCCACCCAGCAGGCCCAGCCCCGCGCCGACACCAGCCCCGGCCCCGACATTGCCGCTCAGGCTGCCCAGGGCCGCGCCGGCGGCCGCACCGATCAACGTGCCCGCCGCCGCCGTGGCGGCTGAATTCTGCTGTGAAGTCTGCGCCACCTGCCCGGCATCGGGCATCTTGCTCTGCGCGTAATCCCGGCACG
>JAKBAV010000046.1 GCA_021826225.1 Pseudomonadota bacterium
CCGACTATACGCAGAGCGCGGCCGGCATGGCCGAGCGCCAGCCCGGGCTGTGGCAGCGCGTCGGCGAATATTGGTGGGAAGGAATGAATACCGGCGAGCCGGATGCCGCCTGGACGGGTAAACACGACGCGCGGGGCCAGGTATTTCCCGTCGCCCGCAATGGCGACTATGCCTGGTCCGCCGCCTTCATCTCCTATGTTATGCGCATTGCCGGTGCCGGCCCGGCTTTTCCCTATGCGCCGGACCACGCGACCTATATCAACTACGCCGCGCGCGCCGCCTTGGGGAAAATCAGGGATCCGCTGCTCATCGCCGAGAACCCGGCTGCTTATGCGCCGCGCCTGGGGGACCTCGCCTGCATCGGCCGTGGCAAGGCGCGCGGCCTCACTTTCGCCGCCCTCCCCACCGCTTATAATTTCCCCGCGCATTGCGGCATCATCACCGGCGGCGGGCCGGGCGATGTCGATATCATCGGCGGCAATGTCGATGACGCCGTGGTGCTGGAGCATGTGGCCACCGATGCCACCGGGCATCTCGATAACTGGCTCGTGATTCTGCGTGTATTATATAGAGCGAATTAAGCCGCGTTTGGGGCGGCTTACGGTTCGCCCTGAATAGGCGCAACGCCCTGCGCCGCGATCATCGCCGTGGCCTGCGTAATCGCCGCCTCCAGCCGTGCCACATCCGTGCCCTTGGCGACGATGGCGACACCCCACCGGCCATCGCGCTGGAACGGGTAGCTGCCGAGATCGGCATCGGTGAAACGCGCCTGGATGGCGCTCAGCCCCGCCGCGATGTTTCCTTCCATCACGCCCATGCCATACACCGCGCGCATGGCAATCGGCGTGCCGCGCGGCAGTTTGGCTTCCAGCGCGAGGAACATGGCCTGCATGATGCGCGGCACGCCGGCCATGACATGCACATTGCCGATGCTGAAGCCCGGCGCCACCGAGACATCGTTGCGGATGGGCACAGCACCTTGCGGAAAGGTTGCCATGCGCCCCTGCTCGGCATTCATATGCGCGCCGAGATAGTCGCGCAGGACCTGCATCGAGGGCTCATGCGGCAGCCACGGCACGCCGAAAGCCGCAGCGATGCATTCACTGGTGATATCATCATGCGTCGGCCCGATGCCGCCGGTGGTGAACAGCATGTCGTAGGCGGCGCGCAACACGTTCACGCCGCCGATGATGCGCTCCGGTATGTCCGGCACCACACGCACCTCGTCCAGCCTGATGCCCAGCCTGGCCAGCCGCGCGGCGATGAACTGCACGTTGAGATCCTGCGTGCGGCCTGACAGGATTTCGTTGCCGATGATCAATATCGCCGCTGTCGGGTTGGCCGTGGGCTCATGCGTCATAAAAAATCTCGCAGCATGGGGATGAGCGGCCGGTCGGCCGGTGGCATGGGATACTCCACCAGATCGGCCGGCGCCACCCAGGCGAGCTTCTGCCCCTCGCGGGCGGTGGGCGCGCCCTGCCAGCGGCGGCACAGGAAAACCGGCATCAGCAGATGGAAACTCTCATAGGCATGGCTCGCGAACACGAAGGGCGCGACGTCGCGCGGGTTCACCCCGATGCCCAGCTCCTCGCGCAATTCCCGCACCAGTGCCGCCTCCGGTGTTTCACCGGGCTCGATCTTGCCGCCGGGAAATTCCCAGAGCCCGGCCATCTTCTTGCCCTCGGGCCGGCGCGCCAGCAGGATGCGGCCTTGCGCGTCGATGAGCGCGACCGCCACCACCAGCACCACGCGGCCTGGAATTTCCGCCGCCGCCGCCGGCACATCACGCGCCAGGGTAAAATGCTTCACCGGCATTTTCTGGCCGGGGCGGCAGGAAAATTCCTTGGCGCCCTTGCCGCTCTGCCGGAAGCCGAGCCGGCCCAGCAGCGCTTCCGATACGTCGTTATCCGCCGCCACCGTGGCCGTGATATGCCCGAGCGGCAGGCCGGCGAAGGCCCATTCCACCAGCCGGCGCGCGGCTTCCAGCGCGAAGCCCTGGCCCCAATAGGCGCGGCCGAGCCAGTAGCCCAGCTCGGCGCTTTTCTGCCCCTTGCCCAGGCGCAGACCGGCCACGCCGATGAGCGTACCGCTTACCGCCTCCACGATCGCGAACTGCTCGGCGCGGCGGCTCTCGCGGTCATGCACGGCGGCGGCGATCCATTCGGCGGCGAGCCCGGCGGTGTAGGGAAATGGCGCGTCAGGCAGGCGGCGGCAGATTTCCCAGTCATTGATCAGGCGATGAAATACCGCCGCATCCGCCGCCGCCAGGGGGCGCAGCAGCAGCCGCGTGGTGCGCAACACGGGCCCGGCGGAGAGCGCTGTCTCGGGCGCGAACGAATCGAACAGATCTGGCATACGGTTTTCTGTTTAGCGCGCTGTTGATCTAACCGCCAGAACCGCGCATCTGGAAAACCATGAACGCGGAACCCGATATTAATACGCAGATCATGGCCCGGATGGGCGAAGCGGCGCGCGCCGCCGCCGCCGCTTTGGCGCGCCTGCCAGCAGAGCGGCGCGATGCCGCCTTGCGCCAGGGTGCGGCCAGCCTGCGCCAGGCCGCCCCCGCCATCATCGCCGCCAATGCGCGGGACATGGCCGGCTTTACCGGCACCGCCGCCTTTGGCGACCGGCTGCTGCTCAACGCCGCGCGGGTCGAGGCCATGGCGCGCGGGCTGGAAGAGGTGGCGGCGCTGCCCGATCCGCTCAGCCGCACGCTGGCCGAGTGGACGCGGCCGAACGGATTGAAAATCTCCCGTATCGCGCAGCCGCTCGGCGTGCTCGGCATGATCTATGAGAGCCGGCCCAATGTCGGCGCCGATGCCGCGGCCATCGCCATCAAATCCGGCAATGGCCTGGTGCTGCGCGGCGGGTCGGAGAGTTTTCACTCCGCCGCCGCCATCCACGCCGCGTTGCGCGCCGGCTTCACCCAGGCCGGGCTGCCGGATGATGCCGTGCAGATCGCGCCTTCCACCGACCGCCGCTTTGTCGCCGCCATGCTCACGGCGTCCGGTTATATCGACCTCATCATCCCGCGTGGCGGCAAGGGGCTGGTGGAGCTGGTGCAGCGCGAGGCGCGCGTGCCGGTGCTCGCCCATGCCGAAGGGCTGAACCACACATACATCCACGCCGCCGCCGACTTCACCATGGCGCGCGAAATTCTCGCCAATGCCAAGATGCGCCGCACCGGCATATGCGGCGCCACCGAGACGCTGCTGCTCGACAGCGCCATAGCGCCCGCTCTGCTGCCCGCGCTGGTGGCGGATCTCGCGGCGCTGGGCTGCGCCTTCCGCGCCGATGCGCCGGCGCGCCACATATGCCCCGAACTGCCCGCCGCCGCCGATACGGATTTCGACACGGAATGGCTGGATGCCGTGCTGAACATCAAAATCGTCAACGGGGTGGATGCGGCGCTGACCCATATCGCCCGGCATGGCAGCGAGCATACCGATGCCATTATTACCGGCGATGCCGAGGTGGCGGAATATTTTCTCGGGGCGCTCGCCTCGGCGGTCGGCATGTGGAACGCCTCCACCCAGTTCTGCGATGGCGGCGAATTCGGCTTCGGCGCCGAAATCGGCATCGCCACCGGGCGCATCCATGCTCGCGGGCCGATCGGGCCGGAGCAGCTGACGACCTTCCGCTATGTCGTGCGCGGCACCGGCCAGGTGCGGCCCTGACCATCCCGCGATACGGCCACCGCTACGGTATCCGCATCGGCCTGCTCGGCGGCTCGTTCAACCCGGCGCATGAGGGCCACCTGCATGTCGCGCGCCAGGCTTGCGCGCATCTGCGCCTGCACCAGCTCTGGCTCATGGTCTCCCCGGGCAACCCGCTGAAGCCCGCCGCCGGCATGGCGCCGCTGGCCGAACGCCTGGCCTCGGCGCGGAAAATCGCCGATGGCCGGCGTATCATCGCCACCGCCATCGAAGCCCACCTCGGCACGCGTTACACCGCCGATACCATGCGCGCATTGCTGCGGCGGTTTCCGCGCGCGCGCTTCGTCTGGCTGATGGGCGCCGATAACCTGCGCCAGCTGCCGCGCTGGGACCGCTGGATACGCATCATGCACGCCATGCCGATGCTCGTACTGCCCCGCCCCGGCGCCACGCGCGCGGCGCTGGCCAGCAAACCGGCCCGGCGTTACGGAAAATATCGCCTTCCGGCGCGGGCTGGGCTATGTCTGGCGGCGGCAGAGTCCCCCGCCTGGATTCTGCTGCCGGTGCAGGAGAATTCCGCCTCGGCCACCGAACTCAGGCGGAAAATTCTCACGGTTTAGCCGGTTCTCACGGTTCACCAGGTTCAGAAGGAATGCAGCCATAACCCGTCCGCCGACCCGCAAGCCCCCCGCACGGAGCGCTGCCGCCACCCCCGCCCCCCGCAAACGCACCGCGAAAGCGCCGGCCGAGGCGCTGCCCTCGATGCCCGGCAGCCCGCGCAAAAAAGCGTCCATTGCCGGCCCCAAGGGCAAAAAAACCGCGCCCAAGCTGCCGGTGGAGCAGCTCGACCGGCTGCAGGCGCTCATCACCACCACGCTCGATGACGACAAGGCCGAGGATATCGCGGTCATCGATCTGGAGGGGCGCGCCAGTTTCGCCGACCGCATGATCATCGCCACGGGCCTGGCCGACCGGCAGATCGCCGCGATGGCGACGCATCTGCATGAAAAACTGCACGAGGCCGGGTTCCGCAAACCGCTGATGGAAGGCGCGAACGGCACCGATTGGGTGCTCATCGATGCCGGCGACATCATCATCCATTTGTTCAAACCAGAAGCCCGCGCGCTGTACGGGCTGGAGAAGATGTGGTCCGCCGAGCTTGACGAGACCGGCGAGGCGTGAGGCTGCTCGCCATCGGCCGGGCGCCCGCGCGGGCGCCCGAGATGGATATCTGCTCCCGCTACGCCAAACGCATCAAACCGGGCCTGGCCCTGGTGGAATTCGCCGATGGCACCGGCAGCCCCGTGGAAATCAAGCGCCGCGAGGCTGAGGCGCTGCTCGGCGCCATCAAGCCCGATGAATTCGTGATCGCGCTGGATCAGGATGGCGCGGCGCCCGATTCGGCGGCACTCGCACAGCTTCTGGCGGGGTGGCAGGAGCGGAGCCGTAAGCTTGTATTCGTCATCGGCGGCGCCGAGGGGCTCGATGCATCGGTACTCGCCCGGGCCGGGGCAAAAATCTCGCTGGGCCGGCTCACCTGGCCGCATATGCTGGTGCGGGCGATGCTGGCGGAACAGATCTACCGGGCGCAGATGATTCTGGCCGGGCACCCGTACCATCGGGCGGGACGGCCTTGAGTTGACGTGGACGCTGGCCATTCATGCCGCCGCGATCATTCGCACCCCATACTTCTCCATGTTCACATCATCGGAGCAAAAAACCGCCCCCTCCGCCACCGCCTGCGCCATCAGCAGGTGATCGAACGGATCGCGGTGATGCAACGGCAGCGCCATCAGCGCCCGCAAATGCGTATCCTCCAGGCCCAGCCGCAAAAATCCATTATTTTGGAGCGCGGCTGAAATATCCGCGAGCGAAGCCTCCAGCTTCCCGACCCTCACCTTCACCGCGATTTCCCAGAGCGACACCGCGCTCACCAGCACGTCATGCGCCGGATCGGCGATCAGTTCCCGCGCGCGGCGACCCAGCCGCGTATCGTCGGCCAGCCACCACAGCAGCACATGCGTATCGAGCAGGAGCTTCACGCCTCCCCTTCCATCGCGGCCAGAACATCCGGCGGCAGCGCATCGAAATCCGGTGCCATGCGAATTTGGCCGCGCAACGCGCCGGGCACACGCCGCGCGGGCTCGGTCCTGGCGGGGGGATGCAATTCCGCCACGACTTCGCCATGCGAGGTGATGAGAATTCTCGCTCCCTGCCGCGCCTGGCGCAAATATCCGGTCATGTTGCCGCGCAACTCCCGCACGCCGACCTGTTTTACCTCATCCATAATACCCTCGCATGTACACAATAAGTGTACATAAACTACGCGTCCTCCGCAATAACTTCCGCGCCCCCTTGGGGTTTCGCGCGCTTCTGCCCTAATAAGACGGGACGACCATCCATTGGAGTGGAAATGCCGCCTAAAACCGTCATGCTCGCGATACTCGATGGCTTCGGCTGGAGCGAAAATGAGGATCAGAATGCCGTGGCGCTTGCGCGGATGCCTAATTTTCACAAGCTTTGGGCCAATTCCCCGCATGCTTTCCTGGCCACCTCCGGGCGCGTCGTCGGCCTGCCGGCGGGGCAGATGGGCAATTCCGAGGTCGGGCATCTCAATCTCGGGGCCGGGCGGGTGGTCACGCAGGATCTGCCGCGCATCGATATCGCCATCGAGGATGGCACGCTGGCCAGCAACCCGGTGCTCGGCGCGTTCATCGAAAAACTGAAAGCCAGCGGCGGCACCGCGCAGCTCTGCGGCCTGGTCTCGCCGGGCGGCGTGCATTCGCATCAGGACCATATGGTGGCGCTGGCGAAAATCCTGCATGGCGCCGGGTTGCGGGTTATCGTGCATGTCTGGACCGATGGCCGCGACGTGCCCCCTGAATCGGCGCTCGAACATGTCCGGCGGTTTGAGACGGCGCTTGGCGCCACGGCGCGGATCGGCACGTTGACCGGGCGGTATTACGCCATGGACCGCGACAAACGCTGGGACCGGGTGCAGCTCGCCTGTGACCTGCTCACGCAAGCGAAGGGCGCAGCCTTCGCCACCCCCGCCGCCGCCATCGAGGCGAGCTACGCCGCGAAGATAACGGATGAGTTCATCAAGCCCGCCGTGATCGGCGATTATGCCGGGATGAAGGATGGCGACGGCCTGCTCTGCGCCAATTTCCGCGCCGACCGCGTCCGCGAGATCATGACCGCCCTGCTCGACCCGACCTTCAAGGATTTCCCCGCGCACCCGCCGCAATTCGCCGCCGCCGCGGGCATGAGCGCCTATTCCAGGGCGCTCGCCCCGTTCATGACGGCGCTGTTCACCTCCGAAAAACTGGAGGATCTGCTGGGCGCCGTGGTGGCGGCGCGCGGGCTGAAGCAGCTACGCATCGCCGAGACGGAAAAATACCCGCATGTCACCTATTTTTTCAATGGCGGCATCGAGGAGCCGTTCCCCGGCGAGGACCGCGTGCTGATCCCTTCGCCCAAGGTCGCCACCTATGATCTGCAGCCCGAAATGTCCGCCGCCGAGGTGGCCGCGAAAGCCGTTGCCGCGATCGAATCGGGGGAATACAGCCTCATCGTACTGAATTTCGCCAATCCGGACATGGTCGGCCATACCGGGGTGCTGGCCGCCGCCATCCGTGCGCTGGAGGCCGTGGATGCCGGGCTGGGGGCGATATGGGAGGCGTTGCAGGCGCGGCATGGCGTGCTGGTGCTGACCGCCGACCATGGCAATGCCGAGCAGATGTACGATCCTGAAACCCATGGGCCGCATACGGCGCACACCACCAACCCGGTGCCCGTGCTCTGCGCCGGCGGGCCGGAGGGGATAAAACTGCATGACGGCGCGCTGGCCGATGTCGCGCCGACCTTGTTGAAACTCATGGGCCTGCCGCAACCCGGCGCCATGACCGGTCAGCCGCTTTACGCTTGAAGCGCGCGGCGGCACTCTGGCTGGCGCTGCTGCTGCCCGCCGCCGGGGTGGCGGACCCGCCGGTTAAGACCACCGCGCGTGATGCCGCCCTCGCCGACAAGCTGGCGGCCGGTCAGGCCGCGGCGGCGGCGGCCATTCGCGGGCTCGAGGAGCAGACCGCGCAATATGGCAGCCAGCTTGCCGATCTGCAGGCGGCGCAGGCGCAATCCTCGCAGCGGCTCGTGGCCGCCGAGGCTGACCTGGCAAAGCTCCTGCCGGTGATGCAGCGCCTCTCCACCGCCCCCGCCTCGACATTGCTCGCCGCACCGCTGCCGCCTGGCGATGCGGTGCGCGGGCTCGCTCTGCTGCGCGGCGTGGCGCAGACCATCGCGGCGCAGGCGCATATGGTGCAGATCGAGAACGCGCAGCTCACCGCGCTTATCACGGCCGGGCAGGAGAGCCAGAAGCGCCTCGTCCTGGCCGCCGCCGCGCAGGCGCAGGCCGAGGCCGCCGTGGCGCGGCAGATCGCCGCCGCGCGGGCCGCCGAAATGGCGGCGGCGGATACCCAGGCCGCAGCCATAACCGCCCGGCTGCAGGCCGCGAACCGGCTCGACACCATCAATGATGCGGTAAAAAATCTTGTGCCGCGCGCAGCCTCGCCCGCCAGAATAACGGCCGGCGCCGGGGGCGCGCCCGTGGCGGGGAGCATCGTGCAGCGCTTCGGCGCCGAAACCCTGGCGGGGCCCGCCACCGGCATCAGCTATGCCGCGGCGCCCGGCGCTCTGGTCACCGCGCCTTGCGCCGGCACGGTGATGTTCGCGGCGCCGTTTCCCAGCTACGGCCTCATGGTCATCGCCGATTGCGGCCATGGCGACAGCGTGGTCCTGGCCGGAATGCAGCAGCTCGACGTGGCGCAGGGGCAGCATCTGGTCCATGGCCAGCCCCTGGGCACCATGCTGAGGTTTAACCCCGCGAAGCCCGCATACCAGCCCCGCCTGTATGTGGAGTTGCGGCAGAACGGCCGGCCGGTGGACCCTACGCCATGGTTGATCGGCGGCCACTCTGGATAATCGGGGCGGGATGCTGTCTAATGGCGCCGGGATGATCTGGCCCAGGGGTAAAGGAACAGCGTATGAAGTTGCGTAGCGGTCTCATGCTGAGCGGCATTTTCGTGGCGGGCATGGTCATTGGCACGGTGGCACAGCCACTTTCCCGCGCCATGGGCGATGCCGCCCCGGCCGACAGCACCTATCAGCAGCTTTCGCTGTTCGGCGACATCCTGACCGAGGTGAAGCAGAATTACGTCATCGACCCGCCTTCGGACAAACTCATCTATAACGCCGTCAACGGCATGCTCGCCGGGCTCGACCCGCATTCGAGCTACATGAATGCCCAGCAATATGCCGATATGCAGGTGCAGACCAGCGGCCAGTTCGGCGGACTCGGGCTTGAGGTAACGCAGACCAAGGGGCTGCTGAAGGTCATCACCCCGATCGACGACACGCCGGGGGCGCGCGCCGGTATCAAGCCGGGAGATATCATCGTCGAGATCAACGGCCTCTCCACCGACAGCCTCACTCTGGACGACGCGGTTACGAAAATGCGCGGCCAGCCGGGCACGAAGGTGACACTGACGCTCAAGCGCAACGGCATCTCGACGCCGGTGATCGTGACGCTGACCCGCGAAATCATCAAAATCCAGGACGTGAAGGACAAGATCCTGACCTCATCGGCCGGCCCCATCGGCTATATCCGGCTCGACAGCTTCGACCAGAACGCTGATCCGCATATCCGCAAGGCCGTGGCCGACCTGCAGCGCCAGGCGCACGGCCCGATCCATGGCTATATCCTCGATCTGCGCGACAATCCCGGCGGGCTGCTCGACCAGGCCGTGGCGGTGAGCAACGATTTCCTCAATAGCGGCGAGATCGTCTCCACCCATGGCCGCCACAGCCAGGACGACGCCGTGTGGTATGCCCAGCCCGATGGCGATATCACCAATGGCGCGCCGCTGGTCATCCTGACCAATGCCGGCACCGCCTCGGCCGCCGAGATCGTCACCGCCGCGCTGCAGCAGAACCGCCGCGCTTTGGTGCTGGGCACCAAGACCTTCGGCAAGGGCTCCGTGCAGACGATCATGCCCATCGACAATGAAGGGGCGCTGCGCCTGACCACCGCGCTTTATTTTACCCCCTCGGGTAAATCCATCCAGGGCTTCGGAGTTTCCCCGAACGTGGTTGTACATGACAGCGCCACGCCGGACGATGCCTTCGCGTCCTTGCGCGAAACCGATCTGCTCAACTCCTTCACCAACCCGACCGGCATGCAATCCATGCCGCTGCCCCCGGCTCCGCCACTGCCGCCCGTGGTCAGCTCCATCCCGAGCCTGCCGCCGGCCAAATGGCCCGCCTTCGACGCCAGCAAACCCAGCACCGACTTCCAGCTACAGATGGCCCTAAAACTCGTCAGCGCCATGCAGCCCAGCGGCACGGCCACGGCTTCCAACGCGCCTTAACAGGTAGCAGCAGGATGCCATTGCCGTATCGTCTGAATGTCGGGGCCGTTCTGTTCGGGCCTGATGGCCGGGTGTTCGTGGGCAAGCGGGCCGGCATTGCGGCGGCCTGGCAGTTGCCGCAAGGCGGGATCGACGCGGGGGAGGACCCGCGCGTTGCGGTGATGCGTGAGCTTCTGGAAGAGGTCGGCACGGATAAGGCCGAGATTATTGGCGAGCATGCCGAATGGGTGGAGTATGACCTGCCGCCGGAGCTGCTTGGGGTGGCGTGGGGCGGCAAGTACCGGGGCCAGCGGCAGAAATGGTTTGCGCTGAAATTCCTGGGGGTTGCGTCCGACATCAGGCTGGATGCCGACCCGCATCCCGAGTTCGAGGACTGGAAATGGGTGACGCTGGCGGAGCTGCCGGCGCTGGCGGTTGCCTTCAAGCGCCATATCTATGAGATTCTGGCGCGGGATTTCGCCGTTTTCGCCAAAACATGACACGCGAAACATGACACGCAAGGAAAGGGACACGCCATGCTGAAACTGACGGCGGCCGATGGCCATGAGTTCGCGGCCTTCGAGGCGGGCAATGTGAACGCGCCGCGCGCTTTGGTGGTGCTGCAGGAGATTTTCGGCGTGAATGCGCATATGCGCGGTGTGGCGGAGCGGCTGGCCGGATATGGGTATCATGTGCTGGCGCCGGCTTTGTTCGACCGGGTGCAGCGCGGCGTGGAGCTGGGCTATGAGCCGGCGGACATGCAGGCCGGCATTGCCCTGCGCGCGCCGATACCCCATGAGCAGACCCTGCTGGATATCGAAGCAACGGCGCAGGCGCTGGGCAACAAGCCGCTGGGGGTGATCGGCTATTGCTGGGGCGGCACGCTGTCCTGGCGGGCGGCCTGCAAGACCGAGCGGTTCTGGGCGGCCTCGTGCTGGTATGGCTCCGAGATCATCAAGGAGAAGGACCTGACGCCGAATTGCCCGGTGCAGCTGCATTACGGCGCGGCCGATAAGAGCAGCCCGCCGGAGGTCATCACGGCGATGCGGGCGGCCCAGCCGGGTATCGAGATTTATTCGTATGACGGGGCGGATCACGGTTTTGGCTGCGAGGCGCGGGCGAGCTTCAGCCATAAGGACTGGGAGCTGGCCGAGCTGCGCAGCCTGGCGTTATTCGCCGAGCATCTGCGTTGAAATCAGAGTAAGCCTCAGCGCCGCGCGGCATCCTGCGCGCTGGCGCGCTCCAGAATATCGCGCGGGACATGCAACGGTGCGACGCGCAGGATGGGCTCAAGCCGTGGCAGGCGCAGATTGGGCCGGATTTTTGTCTCGTAGAGCCGGCCGCCTTTGGCCACGGTTTTCTCGAACTGCACGGGAAACCCGGCGGAGGCGGCAAAATCCGCCCATTTGAACGGCACATCGAGGAAGCCGGTCTGCAGATAGGCGAATGGCACGCCGTAGGCGGCGGCGGTGATGGCGGCATGCAGCGCGCCGGCCAGCACGAAACCGGCACCGGCAATGGCGTCGATCATATCCAGGCAGGCTTCAGGATCGGGTGGCAGGTTCGGGCGCAGTATGGCATCGGCCCCGGTTTTTTTGAGTAATTGCGCGTCGTTGAGGGGCTCATGAAAATGCGGGATGCAGAGGGCTCTGCCCGCCAGAATGTGAGGCCGGGGGGTATGCAGCAGCGGCAGCAATAGCCCGGGATCGCCGATGACGGTCTCCTCCGGCAGGCCCAGGCCAGTGCGCGTCAACGGGCCGCGCACGCCGTGAAAGGCGCAGCGGGCCAGGATTTGCGGGTCGATGGTGCCGCGATCGCGCATGCCGCAGCCCCAATAGGCCAGCGGAACACCGGGGCCGAAGCTGGTATGGGACAAGGCGTTGCTGATATGATGCCAGTTGATGACGCTGCCGATGAGATGGATGACCTCATAAGGTGCGACCGGCGTGCCGGCCTCGGGCTCGTCCGCGCCGGCGGTGAAGGCCGCGACAAATAATTCGGAGAGAAAATCGCCGTAATTCTGCGAGGTCTGGTTCTTGAGCCAGTAGCTGATGCGGCGGTCGCTGCCAGACGCCCGGATGGATGTGGCGGGGGTGGGGGCTGGGTCAGGGGCCGCAAGCGCACCAAGGCCTGACGACATGGGAAAACCTCCATTATGGCTGCCAAGCAACTGTAACAACGGGTTTAGAGCCGCGCCACCCCTAAAGCGAAGCCTCCCTGCAAATGCCGTGGGGCGGGACAATTCCGCCGGCCGGCGCTGGGCATAGGCCGCGAGGCGAGCATGAAAAAGCCCGAAATGTCATGGAACTGCAACTCAAACCCCGTCGCCATTGTCACACGCTTCGCTTATTGGCTTGGCCTGAGCGGGGAGCGCCCCGCTGTCCGAACAGGGATCCTTAACCGGGACTCAACAAAAGGAACGAGAACGTGATGAACATAGCCAAACTCCTTCGCACCGGCGTTGCCGCGCTGGCGATCACCGCCGCCGCCGGCGCTATTCCCCATGCCGCCCAGGCCAGCGTGCCGCTGACCGAAACGGGCTCCAGCCTGCTCTATCCGCTGTTCAACCTGTGGGTTCCGGCCTATACGGCGAGCCATTCCGGCGCCACCATCACCACCACCTCGACCGGTTCGGGCGCTGGCATTGCCCAGTCCATCAAGGGTCTGGTGCAGATCGGCGCCTCCGATGCCTATCTGTCGGACGCCGTGGTCAAGGGCCACCCGACGATGCTGAGCATTCCGCTCGCCATCTCCAGCCAGGCGATCAACTACAACCTGCCCGGCATTGCCAGCCTCAACCTGTCCGGCCCGATCCTGGCCGGCATCTATGAGGGCAAGATCACCAAGTGGAACGACCCCGCGATCGCGGCCGCCAACCCGGGCGTGACCCTGCCGGATCATGTCATCGTCCCCATCCATCGTATCGATGGTTCGGGCGATACCTTCATCTTCAGCCAGTACCTCGCCTTCTCCGACAAGGACTGGGCCAGCACGCTGCATTACGGCACCTCCATCTCCTGGCCGGCGGTTTCCGGCGGCATCGGCGCCAATGGCAATCCGGGCATGGTGACGGCGCTGCAGAACAACCCCTACGGCGTTGCCTATATCGGCATTTCCTTCGCCAAGCAGGTTGCCGCCGCCGGTCTCGGCCAGGCCGCGCTGCTCGACAAGCATGGCGAATACGTGCTGCCGACGGAGGAGACCATCTCCACCGCCGCGTCGAGCGTTGCCAGCACCACCCCGGCCGATGAGCGCATCAGCATCGTCTTCACCCCCGGCGTGAATGCCTACCCGATCGTCAATTACGAATATGCGATCGTGAACAGCCAGCAGCCGAACAAGGCCACCGCGGCCGCGATTCGCAAGTTCCTGACCTGGGCCGTGAATGAAGGCAATGCCACCAGCTTCGTGAGCCAGGTGCACTTCCTGTCGCTGCCGGCAGCGGTCAAGGCTTTGACCGTGGCGCAGATCAAGACCATCAAGTAAGATCATGTCTATCGCCTCCCGGCCTTGTGCCGGGAGGACCTTCCAGCAGAGGGTGATCCATGAAACTCCGCCCCTTCCGCCTCTTCGTCCTTATTCTCAGCCTGTTCATTCCCGCCGCGCTCGTCGCGGTGATTTTGTTTCTGGTGATCTATTCCGGCCAGGCCATCGTCTTCAACGGCCTGCATTTCATCACCAACGTCAATTGGAATCTCGGCGATCTGTACGATGACCCGGTGGTCGTGCGCGGTATTCAGGTGCCTGCCGGCGCCGCATACGGCGTGCTCGCCTTTATTGTCGGCACTCTGGCGACCTCCGCGCTCGCCATCCTCATTGCCGTGCCGCTTTCCATCGGCACCGCCATTTTCCTGTGCGAGGCCGTGCCCGAGATCGAGCGCGCGACCTGGCGGTATTTTCCCTGGCTGCCGCCGCTGCGCCAGGCTCTGGCCATGCTGGTGGAGCTTGTGGCCGTGGTGCCCTCGGTGGTGTTCGGGCTCTGGGGAGTCGCCGTGCTCATCCCGTTTCTCGGCCATTATGTGAGCCCGACCGGCAATGGCTACGGCCTGCTTGCCGCCTCCATCGTGCTGGCGCTGATGATAACGCCGATCATTGCTTCCACCCTGTATGACGCGCTGAGCCAGGTGCCCAAGGAAAACCGGGAATCGGCCTTCGCCCTGGGCTCGACCCATTTCGAGGTGGTGACCAAGGCCATGCTGCCGATGGTACGCACGACACTGATCGGCGGCATTGTGCTGGCTCTGGGGCGCGCATTGGGCGAGACCATGGCGGTGCTGATGGTCTCTGGCGGCGGCATCAATATTCTGCCGACCTCGCTGTTCAGTCCGATCTCGACCATCGCCTCCTTCATCGTCAGCCAGCTCGACAGCGCCGAAACCGACCCGACCAACATGGCGGTGCGGGCGCTCTCCGAAATCGCCCTGGTGCTGTTCCTCATCACGCTGGCGGTGAATGCCGGCGCCAAGCTGCTTAGCTCCGGAGCGCTCAATGTCCGCAAGCCTCAGTAACCCCCCGGTCCGCGGCCTGGCGCTGCGCCGCAGCGTCACCAGCGCCGTCGGCTGGATCGCCTGCGGCATCGGTCTGGCGCTGGTCATATTTCCGTTGCTCGATATTGTCGGTGTGGTAACCCTGAATGGCCTGGCCGCCATCAACTGGAACCTGTTCACCAAGGATACCGGCGGTCCGGCCCTCGGTATGGCCAATGCCATCGAAGGCACCTTCATCATCACCATCTTCGCCATGGCCATCGCCGTGCCGATCGGGGTCGGCGCGGGAATTTACCTCTCGGAATATGGCAAGAACCGGCTCGGATCGACCATTCGCTTCCTCTCGGATGTGCTGACAGGCACGCCGGCGGTGGTGCTGGGGTATTTTTCCTATATCGTCTTCATCATCAGTTTCGGCTGGGGCTTCTCGCTTGCCGCCGCGGCCATCACCATCGCCATCCTCATTGTGCCATACCTTGCCCGCATCTCGGAGCTGGCGCTGACCCAGGTGCCCAACACCATGCGCGAAGCCGCGTTTGCCCTGGGCGGCACCGATACCACCGTGGTGTTCAAGGTGGTGTTACCGGCGGCCTCCTCCGGCGTGATTACCGGCGCGCTGCTCGCGCTCGCCATATCGGTGGGTGAAACCGCGCCGCTGATCTATACCGCCGGCTGGTCGGATTATGCCTGGAACGGGCAGTTCACCCATGCCCCCATCGCCTATCTCACCTATGTGATCTGGACCTTCATCAACCAGCCTGACGCCCACTCCCATTCCCTCGCCTATGCGGCGGCTTTTCTGGTGATGATGGTCGTGCTCACCATCAATATCGGCGTCCGTCTGATGGTACGGCGCGGTTAGACATTCCCGGGCGCGATTTCCGGATTTCGGATTCAGAAACGAAAAAGGGGGCTGCCGCCAGGCTGTTTACAGCGTGGCGGCAGCCCCCTTTTTATTGCAAAGCTTGGCTGCTTAATTCGGCGCGCCGCTGGCCGCATTTTCCGCGCTGGCGGCGGCGATGGCGGCGGTGCGGCGCTGCTGCCAGAGGCCGACGAAGTCGATCGGGCCGAGCATGACCGGGGGGATGCCGCCATCGCGCGTTACATCAGCCAGGATGTTGCGGGCGAAGGGAAAGAGCAGCCGCGGGCATTCAACGAGCAGGATCGGCTCCTGCTGGTTTTCCGGTATGTTGTTGAGGGTGAACACGCCGGCATAGACAAGGTCGGCGATGAACACTGTGGTGGGCTTTTCCTCGGTACCGCCGGCGGATTTGGGCGGTGTCATCGTGCCTTCGGCGCGGATGGCGAGGCCCACCTCGAAGACGTTGGCGCCTTCTTCCAGGCGCTGCACCTGGACATCGAGATTGATGGCGACATGCGGCGCCTGGCGCAGCTGCGTGAAGATCGACGGTGCACCGGGGACCTCGAATGACAGATCCTTGGTGTACTGGACGTTCAGCAGCAGCGGCTGTTGGGCGGGTGGGGCACCTTGTTCGGACATATCTGGTTTTCCTGCTCGTGGTTCGTGCCCCGCCTAGCACGGCGGCACGGCCATGATAAGAGAGAGGGCATGAGCAGGACTTTGTTTATCGACGGCCAGGCGGGAACCACCGGACTCGGCATTGCGAGCCGTATTGCCGGCATCGCGGGCTGGCGGCTGGTGACGCTGGGCGAGACCGAGCGCAAGCTGCCCGCTTCGCGCGCCGCGGCCATGGCGCAGGCCGATGTAACCGTGCTGTGCCTGCCGGATGACGCGGCGCGCGCCGCCGTGGCCCTGGCGCCGCCGGGGGCACGGATTCTCGATGCCAGCACGGCGCATCGCGTGGCGCCGGGCTGGGTATACGGGTTTCCGGAGTTTCTGCCGGGCCAGGCAGAGAGGATCGCGACGGCGCAATATGTTTCCAACCCGGGATGCTATGCCACCGGGGCGATCGCGCTGCTGCGCCCGCTGATCGAATACGGCCTGCTCACGCCGGATCAAAACATCGCGATCAATGCCGTGTCGGGTTATTCCGGTGGCGGCAAGGCGATGATCGCAGCGCATGAGGCGGCGCGGGGCCCGGCTTTCGAGCTTTATGCGCTGGGCCTCGCGCATAAGCATGTTCCGGAAATCATGGGCTATGGCGGGCTGGCGGCGCGGCCGCTTTTCGTGCCCTCGGTCGGACATTTCGCCCAGGGCATGCTGGTGTGCATTCCGGTGTTTCTCGCGCAGCTGCCGGGGCAGCCGGATGCGGCGCGGCTGGCGCAGGCCTATGGCGATTATTATGCCGGGGCGCGGAATGTGGTGGCGCGCGGCCTGGCCACGGACCAGCTCCGGCCCGAGGCGCTGAACGGCACCGACATGCTGGAGATTTTCGTGGCGGCGCATGAGGCACATGGCCATGCGGTGCTGATCGCCCGGCTGGATAATCTGGGCAAGGGCGCCTCCGGGGCAGCGGTGCAGAATTTGCAGCTCATGCTGGGGC
>JAKBAV010000157.1 GCA_021826225.1 Pseudomonadota bacterium
CCTCGCCCACCGCCAGCACGCGCGGCCCGGCGCTGGCGGAGCCGATGAAATAGCCCTGGGTGAGGTTGAGCACCGGAATGGCGGGCTCGACAAGCTGCGGGTATTGCGGCATCGCCGCCCAGGCTGGCAGTCCCACCGACGCCCCGAGACCGGCGCCCAAAACAGACGTAAGCATTGCGCGACGCTGTACCATTATCTTATCGGTTTCCATCCAAAATCTTATTAACGGCTCGTCCGGGCGGGTACATAACGCAAATCTGCACAGCCCGGACGTCGTCTTGCGTTCTTTCATGCCTCATGGCCGCGCTATTGACAACATGGCAGCCGCCTTAATTCGCGCCCGTTTGGCGCGGAATTGCGCAGATCGCGGCGCGGCATCCCCCATCCGCCTCCGCCATACCGCGCGCGGCACGCTCCCGGGCCACGACAACAACACTGTCCCATGTTTTAACAAGGCGATAGCATGGCGCTTACCACCCGCCCGGCCCGCCGCACAGATCACCCCATCTTGACCGCCCATCTTGATCGCCAGCACGATTTCAACGACACCAGATTGATCGCGCCACGGGCTTGCGTCTCTAAATGGCCGGTTCTCCAGTCCCGCTACCAGTCCCGCTACCAGTCCAAGGATCAAGAAACATGACCGACGAAGCCCCGCATATGCTGATCGAGGAGGATGGCGCCATCCTCATCGCCACGCTCAACCGGCCCGAGAAGCTCAACGCGCTGAGCCGCCAGACGATGGAGATTTTCGAACAGGCCGTACACCGCTTCCGCGACACGCCAGGGCTGATGGTGATGCTGATCCGCGCCACCGGCCGCTATTTCTCCGCCGGGGCGGATCTGCGCGAGGGCGGCGCACCGCCGGATTATACCAGGGGCTCGGCCATCCGGGAATCACACCGGCTCAAGCTCAACGGCATGCAGCGCATCTATGACGAGATGGAGCATATCGAAAAGCCGATCGTCGCCGCGCATCAGGGCACCTGCGTCGGCGGCGGGCTGGAAATGTCGCTCTCCTGCGACTTCCGCATCGCCGCGGCGAGCGCCAAATACAGTTTTCCCGAGAGCAAGTTCGGCTCGCTGCCGGCCTCCAACGGCGTTTCCCGCCTCACCCGCATCGTGGGAACGCATTGGACGCGCTATCTCGTCATGGGCAATTTCATCGCCGATGCCCGCAAGGCCGAGATCATGGGCCTGGTTCATGAGGTATTCCCCGATGAGGGCTTCCAGGAGCGCGTGCTGGAATTCTGCCGCCACCTGACCAAAAACGACGCCGAGCAGATGGGTGTCGCCAAGCTCGCCATCGAATTATGCAAGGATGTCGGGCTCGACCAGGCCCGCCATGTCGAGCGTATGGCCAATTCCACGCTGATGATGTCGCCACATTTCGGCGAGGCCATGACGCGCCATCTCAGCACCGTCGGCAAAAAGGGCTGAATCCCGTGCCCGACGACGCGCGCGGGCAAAAGGGCCGCGATACCTTCCACGCGGTGCTGGGCTTTGAGGCGCGCGCGCCGGCCACGCCGCTGACCCAGGCGGCGCAGGATTTCATCTTCGCCGAGGTCTGGAGCCGCCCCGGGCTGGACCGCCGCTCCCGGCGCTGGATCACACTCGCCGCCGTCACCGCCGCCGGGGCCCCCACCGCCATGCGGACCTATGCCAGGGCCGCACTCGACAGCGGCGACATCACCATGGCCGAATTGCGTGAATTCGTGCTGCAATTCGCGGTGTTTCAAGGTTTTCCCAAGGCTGTGGAGTTCGAACTGATCCTGAACGGGCTCGACGCGGCGCCGCCGCAAGACGAAAACTAAACTGGCGCCACGCCGCCAGCCCTGCCTGAAGCCGGCCTTGCCGAGCGCCCGTCTGTTGTTCTAATAAAACGAGGCTTGTTTGCGCGCAATTCTTGCCCGCTTAGTGGAGAAGGACCATCAATGTACCGGCGCACCCCGAAGCTGCCGCATTTTTCCCCGATGCGGCACGGATCATGACAACCCTCTCCACACTCATCGACCCGGCAAACGACACCTTCCAGGCCAATGCCGCGCATAACGCCGCCCTGGCCGCCGATTTGCGCCGCCGCGCCGCCGCCGCCGCCCTTGGCGGTTCCGCCGCCGCGCGTGAAAAACATACAGCCCGGGGCAAGCTGCTGCCGCGCGACCGCGTCCACCGCCTGCTCGACCCCGGCTCGCCCTTCCTCGAAATCGGCGCGCTGGCGGCCAATGGCATGTATAATGACGAAGCGCCGGGTGCCGGCATGATCTGCGGCATCGGCCGGGTTTCGGGCCGCGAATGCATGATCGTCGCTAACGACCCCACGGTGAAGGGCGGCGCCTATTACCCGATGACCGTGAAAAAACACCTGCGCGCCCAGGATATCGCGCAGGAAAACCGCCTGCCTTGCATCTATCTGGTCGATTCCGGCGGGGCTAATCTGCCACACCAGGCTGAAGTGTTTCCCGACCGCGACCATTTCGGCCGCATCTTCTTCAACCAGGCGCAGATGTCCGCCGCCGGCATCGCGCAGATCGCCTGCGTCATGGGCAGTTGCACCGCGGGCGGCGCCTATGTGCCGGCGATGTCCGATGAGAGCGTCATCGTGCGCAACCAGGGCACGATTTTCCTCGCCGGCCCGCCGCTGGTGAAGGCCGCCACCGGCGAGGTCATCTCCGCCGAGGAGCTGGGCGGCGCCGAAACCCATGGCCGTAAATCCGGCGTGGTCGACCATGTCGCGGAGAATGACGAGCATGCGCTGCTCATCGTCCGCGAGATCATCGCCAGCCTCAACACGGTCAAAACCACCGATATCGATATCGCCGCCCCGCGCCCGCCAAAACTCGATATCAACGAGCTTTACGGCATCGTGCCCTCGGATGTGCGCGCCCCTTACGATGTGCATGAGGTCATCGCCCGTATCGTCGACGGCTCGGAATTCCATGAATTCAAGCGCCTCTATGGCACCACGCTGGTATGCGGCTTTGCCCG